>JALSPD010000167.1 GCA_026986135.1 DHVE2 group archaeon | reverse complement strand
GTCTGAGCTGGGCATCACCTGTGATATCTCCTCACTGAGCCGGAGGTTCTCATTAACCTCCTCTGCAAGCGCTATTGCGAGGGATTCTATACCTCCGTGGAGAGGATAAAAGAATCTGAGCTGATGGGTGTATCCCTCAGTTTCAAGTCCCACAGCGGCGCGGAGGACATCTTCCACAGGCGGTTTGGGCAGGCGGTCCTCTTCCCATGCCATGGCTATGTCCTCAAGTTTTCTCTTCCATATCTTCTCATTGTACGGCCCCAGATACTTTTCAACCATCTTCTCTCCGAACATCTGCACGAAGAAGTCCCTCAGATTTTCAGGTTTTCTTTTATCTCGGGCTAAATTCTCCACGAAATCCTTCAGGATTTCAAACCTCTCCTGTGGGGGGAGCATGAATATGCCGTTCTCAAAGGGATACTTTATGAATCTCCCGTGATAGTGGATGTATGTGCGGCGGCGGTGCATCACCACATCTCCCACGAGATTTACCATCTCCCTGAGAATTCTCCCATTTTTTGAGAAGAGTATGTGCGAACCGCCAGTGTCAAAGGTGAATCCTTCCACCGTCTCACTTTTCAGCAATCCTCCCGCTCTAACATCCTTCTCGCAGATCACAAAATCCACATCCCCACGCAGGAAATGCGCAAGAGCAAGACCTGCCAGTCCCCCGCCTGCTATGCATATCTTCATTGTTTATCACCCTCTTCAATCACAGTTCCCATTGTCTCAGGAAGGAGAAGAGCCAGGAAGGAGGAGAGGAGAAGAATAAGGGTGAAAACCATGAAGGATGGAAACCATGCCAGGAACCCTGGAATGAGTGGCCCAATTATACCGCCTATTCTTCCAGCAGAGCTTGCCAGGCCTGCACCCGTGCCCTTTACTTGCGTAGGATACAGTTCGGGGGTTATTGCATAAAGTGCGCCCCAGGCACCGAGATCAAAGAAGGATAGGAGAAACGCACCCATAAGCGAGAGTTCCATGTAGTTTGTTATGAAAAGGTACGCCGAGAGTGATGTGAGAAGCATGAAGGAGAGAAGCACGGGACGGCGGCCAATTTTCTCAACGAGATATGCCGAGAGGAAATAACCGGGAATCTGCGCAAGATAGGTTAGGAAGATGAAGAGGTAGGATTTAAGGAGGGGGTACTCTTCCGAAAATATTTTGGGGAGCCAGACGAACATGCCGTAATAGCTTAATGCCATGGCGAACCAGATAATCCAGAGAGGAATGGTGTGCCTGTATGATATCACCTGTGAGATTTTTCCTCCGCGGTGCAGTTTCACCTCTGGCAGTTTCAGGGCAAGGGGCACGGCAAGGAGCCACAGGAGAGATGGGAGATAGTAGAGATTCCAGTTGTCACTTCCCAGCGCGGGAAGATAAAGGTAGGCAATGAGCGAGGCGATTATCCAGCCGTAGGTCCAGAAGGAGTCAAGAAGCACGACCATTCTTCCCCTCTTCTCAAGGGGTGCCTCCTCGCTCACCCAGGCGCTCAATACCGGGAGAACCATACCAAAGCCCATTCCCGCTATGAATCTCAGGATGAGAAAGAGGGTGTAAGAAAGTGAGATTGCCATGAGGGCTGTGGCAATCACATGTATAATTGTTGCATAAATCACAATGTTCTTGCGCCCGTATCTGTCCGAGAGGTATCCGAATATTGCCGAGCCGAAAAACCAGCCGATGAGCGTTATTGAGACGAGAAGCCCGGCCATGCCCTTATCCACATGGAAACTCGCAATTATGTTCTTGGTTGTGAAGGTCACAACACCCATGTTGTAAGCGACGGAAGCCCAGAGCAGTCCTGAGAGGATGAGATTGCGATATCGCATCACTCGTGAATAATTTGCAGGTATATGAGGTTTGGCTCAGTACAATTCTATTTCATAAGAATATTTCAACTATTGCGAGGACGCACGTGTAATTTTCAATGGTTATCTCTAATTCAAAAACTCCAATAGATAGCTGGTGTGAAAAGATTAAAAACATAAGCCAAAAACATATGCCTTATCATTCTTTTATATCCCTCATAAACCCATTAGAAACTTCTCTCATTCAGTTGGGTACACAAAATCAGTAGGTCCATATGAATAACGATAATAACTCCCATAATCAGGCAGGAGGATGAGTATCCTGTGGTAATTACCATCCGTGTGCTTCTTCATCTTCTATTTCTCACCTCCCAGAAGTAGTAAATAAAGGCTGCAGCCACGCCCACACCCACTCCAAATGCGCCAATGTAATATATACTCAAAGAGATACTTTCATCCCTATTATAGTCCGAAGTATTACTTTCCCCGCCTATCGCGTAAAGTGTGCCGTTTCTTAATCCAACATAGAGTGTTCCATTACTATCAAGTGCCATTTTAGTAGTAATTTCTTCATTAAAATACCTTCTCCAAACCATTTTTCCATATGGGGAAAAATAATATACCTGTGAGGTTAGGTTTTTAAAATTCTCAGTGGCAACATAAACATAATTGTTACCATCAACTACAACTCCATCAACAAAATAACCATTTATTGTATACTTCCACAAAACCTCAGCTGAAGCTGCAGATAGCTTGGATAATATTCTCCTATTAGCGTTTTTAGTATATAGAACGGCATAAATTGTATCATTGTGACCATAGGCAATCTCCATCACACCATTCTTTGACCATTTTACCCTTCCCGTATATGATATAGCATATAGAGTGTAGTTCATAGTAACACAGTATACAGTACCGTCATCCCCAACAATAGGTGGCGTTTTAGGTGTACCTATATTTACAGACCAAATTATTTTAAAATTTTTAGTTAGAGCATAAATCTTGTTCTCTGTAGATACATATAAAATCTCACCTTTTTGGGATATTGCAGACAGATAATAATTTGGCTTGTAAAATGGTGGAGGAATACCCCCATTGTTTTTCACATACACAACATCATTTGGACCTATAAAAGGTCCACCAGAAAAAATGATGCTACCATATATTCTCCTTCCCCACCTATAGCTTCCAGTTGTGGTTATGCTGTATACATATCCTTCTGTTGTAGAAAAATAAATATTTCTTTTGTAATCTATAACAATATTTGTATTATATGAAAATGTTGAGTTATCTGGCAATTTATAAATCCATAAAACTTTACCTCCATTGGGTTTAGTATCAAAAGGGCTACTTCCAGTATTTGCAGTATCTCCTCTTCCCAGAGGCCATATCCCCCACTGGGGCAATCTATTACTTATATTGCTATTTAGCACCTCACTATGAAAAAGTGAGGTTGGAAATACGGATAGAAATATAAAAAGAAGTAGGACACAAACTAATAATTTTTCTTTCATAAAATCAACCACCCCCCACATCAGGATATAGAGTTACAATGAAGTCCACCCATGGGGTTAGTTCCGAAAAATCCAAATCCCTGTAAATATACTTGAAAGAATTCCTGTATGGTGTGCCATCAGAGTATCTTAGATCCCACCACACCTCATCCGGCAGGAAGATTGAGATTCCGTGGTGATTTCTAATTTTCTTTATGTATATCATTTTTCTTTCGCCTCCATAGATAACAAACGAAGGATGTGGCTGCAATTATACCACCACCTAGTAAATAGTATTTCTCTACCTCCATTGGTGCTGGCTCTTCTTCATTGTCTGATTCGTTTATTGTACCACCTATAGCGTAAATCATCCCTTTTGTAGTACCAACGTATATTGTTCCATCCCTTCCTATTGCTGGTTCAGTTATAACGCCACCATCTAACCTAAGTTTCCATATGATTTTCCCATCTGGGGTTATTGAATAAAAATAACCTGTGTCATTTCTTGTGTACCATATTCCAACATAAATGTTACCATCGCCACCCACTATAGGAGATGTAGGTACAACCGATGCGGTATTTTTAACCTCACAGAGTTTTGTTTTCCATATCACATTGCCGTCTCTTGTAGATACAGAGTATAAATAAGCTGATATGTGTTGAGACCCATCAACAACCTCCGTAGTGATATAAAGTCGTTCTCCGCTTATAGCAGGAAGTTTTCCTTTGATAGGCCCACTTACAGTAGAAAACCATTTTAGTTTTCCCTCGGACGAGATTGCGTATAACCCCCTTCTAAACACATATGAATAGACTGTACCATCGTAACCAATTACTAAATCGTCCATCACCACATTAGGCATCTTATATGTCCATTTTAAATTACCATCCAAAGTGAACATATAGATAGTATCATTTACAACCGCATATAAATTACCAGATCCGTCTATTGCTATTGATTCCGTACATTTCACTTCAGATATTACGGATTCCATATCAGATCCATTAATCCTGTAAATTCCTTCTTTGGTACCTATATAAACAGATCCGTTAAAAACAATAGGTGATCCACAATAATCAATTCTTATTTTGCTTTGCAATGTCCCGTTATATGAAAGTAAAAAAAGATAAGTGGGCGGTGAAATGTTACTAAGAGGTGAGGGTATTCCCGGATTATTCAAAAAATACACACCATCCTGCGACACTACAGGACCGCCAATTAAATAAGAGGTGTTTTCAACAGGATATTTCCATCTAAATGTACCATTGCTTGAGATGCTATATAGATAATGGTCATCAGCATAAAAATAAATACTCCCATTGGAATCTATAACTATGCCATCGCCACCCATTATCTTTGAAGCATTGGGCGTATGATATTTCCAAATTATTCTTCCTGCATTTTGTGAAGATTTGCAACGCGCTACACCTGTATGCATAGCATCATGATGCGCCATTGGCCATGGTGATTCGGTGTATTTACTGTTTTCATTAGATTTTCCATACGCGCCGAGAGAAAAAATAGAGTATACCAAAAGAAGCAATAAAACAAAGATTATTTTAATCTTCATTGTTTTCATCATATCCTCACACCCCATAAAGTTCTTTTATAAACTCATCCCACATCTCATATTTAGAGAAATCAATGGCACGGTAAGCATTATCAAAATAATATCTGTAATATCGCCCATTTGAGTCTTTTAATGACCACCACACTTCATCCGGCAGGAAAATCGTGATTCCGTGGTAATCTCCGTTTGCGTGCTTCTCATCAATTATTGTGGCATTTATGGCATCCATTACCTCTTTTGCTGCTCTCCCCACAGCGGAATTTGACCCGAAGTGATTTTTTATCTTCTCTGCAAAATCGTAGAGGTCACGATAGGAGTGGTTAAAGAAATCGCCACCTTGGTCCGGGACGCTCACATGCTGTGACTCATTTATGGCGGCCATGATATCACTTCTCCTTCCATGGTTTATTTCATCTATAAGTTTCTCTGCAAAGATATTAATTTTATCTGGCAGGGTGGTGTCTCCGTATCGTGATTGGGTATATGCGGTTGAAATTGTATAATTTAGGTGGTATTCATTGAGATCGTAAGCATAAACCATTGAATGGGTAAGGGCGTATTGAGAAAGGGTAATATCATGGGATATGTACTCAGAGACAATTTTGTTGAAGAATCGCGAGTATAAATCTTCTTGGGTCCAACCGGTGTTTTCACTGGCAACGATGAAATCCACATAGTTCCTAAGCTGATACACCACCTCTACCATCTGCATCATACAGGCATCAAACCATATAACATCCATGTGATGATGCAATCTTTGGAGCGCATCTTTAATCTCATATAATTCTAAATGATCTCCCCTTATTACAGTGGATCCACCAACATGATAATCCCAGTTGACACCTATCCAGCCACCCCCATGATCCACAATTATCAATGCTCTCCTATTAGGTTCCCATTCAGTATCCCTTGCCCATCTAACAAAATTGATTAGATCATCTGGATCACCCATATTATATTCCACATCGCTTTGCAATGTTTTCAATCTCCATCTGTAGCCGAGATATGGATGTTTGTATAGTTCTAATTTATATCTTCGGCCGTCTCCATTTCCAGATCCATCAAATTGAATTAGTATCTTAATTGTTTTATTAACTTTTTGGGAACTGGTAGATATACCATTTAGAACACCTAAAATCTGGGAAGGTATCTCCGATAAAGTACTTCCTAGATTGTTGTCGCCATCTATATATATCATTATCAGCCAGTTGTAAAATTCCTCTCTGTCAATTATTCCATCCCCATCAGTATCCCATTTTATGGGCGAGGTGTGATACACGTATATTTCCTGACGATCAGTAAGGTCATCTCCTTCTGTATCCTTTTTTAGAGGGTTAGTACGATAAATGTACTCTGTGTAATCATCTACCCCATCACTATCTGTATCGGACTTGTTAGGATACGAATATTCATGCTCAATATGCTCTTTTCCGTTTTTATCATACCATCGAATATAACCCCACCCATAAACCTCCTTATAGTCATCTAATCCATCTTCATCAGTATCATCGTTCACAGGCGAGATGCCCCATGATAATTCCACATCATCGGTTATTCCTTCCCCATCAGTATCCATATTCCTTGGATCTGTCTTGTAATAAAATTCCTGGCTATCGGATAAACCATCATTGTCTGTATCTCTATCGTAAGGATCAGATGTTACATGGAGACGATGCGTTATTCCGTTCTTCTTTACTGTTATATCCCAGCCGCCCATTTCTATGGAGTCATACAAACCATCACCATCAGAATCCTTTCCTGATCCAGTTCCATGATCTATCGCTGGAGGATTGTAAAATTGTAGGTTGACCTCTTTATTTCCCTCAGAATTACCCGGCACTCCTATAAGTTTCATCGTCGTTACCATCTTGTGTTTCAATAAAACCAGGCGATTAAACAAATCCTTACTGCATTCCCAGTTCAATCCAAATAGTAGCTTTCTATTGTTCCATACTCTCACTATATCCTGCGCATCATTGAAGGATATATTTTTAGTAACTGTCCCATTAAAAAGGACCCTTCTGCCATGTCCATGTTTAAATGGAGTTCGTATG
>JALSPD010000166.1 GCA_026986135.1 DHVE2 group archaeon | reverse complement strand
ACAAATATCGCTGATGGCACCACTATTATGTTCAATCCCTTCCCCACTATTCCCTTCGTACTCGTGCTCTCCACGTACAGGATATAGTATTTACCGCTATAAAGATAATGCCCTCCTTTGTAGTAACTGTCGTTATACACCCCTATCGTGTGCACCCTGTCTAGAGGATAAACCCAGTACTCCACATTAAAGTCATACGCTGGATCATCCCCACTCTTTGTAATATAATATTTGTAGTTATTCCTTATCGCAAAGCTGCCACTCCAGTCTCCTAGCTTCTTGTCTCCCCAGTTGTTGTAAAATGCCGCACTTCTGACCGATATCACCGTATGTATGTCATCTGGAATATCAAACCAGTACACATATCCACTTAAATCGGATACACTTCTGTGGCTCGTGTAATATTTCACACTTCCCGATTCTCCGTTTAATTCCCACTTTGCCCATAATCCTACAAATTTCTGGGTGGTTCCTGAATATGTGTATTTGTTCACTAACATGCATAGAACAAGATTCTTTAAAGGATTCGCATCCACATCATCACTATACCCATCTCCGTCTGTATCATTACTCAGTGGATCGGTGTGAAAACCATTGGTGTCCCTGTACTTGACCTTTTTGTTATAATTCCACATCCACCCCTTTATCTCCCAATCATCTCTTATTCCATCTCCATCTGTGTCCTGTGATACAGGTGATGTGATGTATCCACTCAATCCCTTTACCTCATAGCCATCACTCAGCCCATCTCCATCTGTATCGTATTTGTGTGTATCCGACTCTTCAACTATTATCACCTTAAAGCTCTCAACCCATCCCTTTCCACTTACATGCAACTTTATAACCCTCCAGCTCTTGCCCACATACCTACTAATATTGACATCCTCATATTTCACTCCGTTGGTGCTGAAACTCTTTATTTTTGTGCCACCATAGTATATGTCACCATACGCCTTCTCACCATCTCCCCTCAACCCAACTATTACCCTCGCATCTTTCACATCTATCGCATAATTATCCTCCTTCCATCTTAAACTTATCGTGCTTGCAGAATTGAAATAAACCCTCACTCCATACTCATAAACCCTCGTGTAATACTCATTACCATCCATAACTCCATCTCCATCCGTGTCGTTCGCCAATGGATTTAACCTCTTCTGATATTCTTCCTTATCATTCAGCCCATCTCCGTCGCTGTCCGTGAGAACAGGACTGGGATTAACATGCTTCGTGTGCTTTTTTCCCGTGCTGTCGTACCACCAAGCAGTCCAGCCATCGTTAACTTCAAAGCCATCGCTAAGACCATCTCCATCCGTATCTCCATCACGAGGATCTGTGCCATGCGAGTATTCATCCCTGTTTATTAAGCCATCATTATCCGCATCCTTCGTGCCATCATACTTGCTCATAGGATTGAACCCATACTCCACCTCCCAGCCATCCGGCATGCCGTCTCCATCACTGTCTCCATTATTTGGATATGTTCCTCGTTCATATTCCTCATAGTTGCTGAGCCCATCGCCATCCTTGTCACCGTCCTTACCATCAACCCCCTTCTTGCTCTTTGGATTAAGTCCATACCTCCATTCCCAGTCATCCTTCATCTTATCTCCATCGCTGTCCCAGTTCTTCGGGTTCGTCCCTATATTCTTCTCACTTTTATCATCAAGACCGTCGCTATCACTGTCCCTCTTCTTGGGATCGCTCTTCACACGTACCCAGTATCCATTTATCTTCGTCTTCCAGCCCTTTATCTCCGTTCCATCACTGAGCCCATCTCCATCCGTGTCCCATTTACTCGGATTTGTACCGTAATACTTTTCCCACGCTAGTCCAAGAGCATCTCTGTCAGAATCGCTGAATATGTCACTGCTTCCCTTCTTTATCCATTCAACCGCTATCTTCCCTCCATTAAACCCTTTGCTGCTTGTCTTCCACTCCTTCACATACACAAACTTCAACTCATTTAATTCGCTCCTGCTCCTCTTAATATACGACGATTTTAGAGTGACTGTCTTGCTGTACCATGTGTCTCCCTGATCAAGCTCCAGATCTTTCACCATATGCCCGTTCAGATACACCTTTAAATGCACTATACCCTTCAGCAACGGCCCTCCAGAACCACCCACATTCCATTTGGCTGGATCTCCTGCCTCATCGTGGTATGATGCCTTAAACTTTAATGTGAGATCTCCACTTATCCCATAAGCAGGAAATGTGTAAACTATCGCATTCTTCGGATTGTAGACATTGCTATCCGGTAGCGTTGGATCTATCTCAGTGTAATATATCTTCCAGAGAAGTAGCTCCTTTAACCACTCTCCTCTATATCCCGATACCGTTATGTTCTTCACCACACCCCTGGCAACATCGTAGAGATCGTAATCAAAGTAAAATTTTAGCTCATCTTTCAAGCTTTCATTTATGGGCATTGCATCAAGCAACCCGTATATATTGGGAACATTGTTGCGATACCATACCACACCATTCTTCTCCCACACCTCATGCTCGTATCCTGCCGGGTCAACAATGGCATAGTAATCACCAACACCCTCCATATACCTCTCTATCGCCGCTTCTCTCACCCGGTAAAGAACACGGTAAACTCCGCTGCTGTTTACAAAATAGAGATACGGACCATTCAAAAACGCCTTCCTCGCCTCCACATCGTAATGTCTGTACCAGTCATAATCCCCATCACGGGATACCCAGATCCCTCCATCCCCTGCCAAAACAGTATATGTTCCATTGCTCCAGCGGTATATATCCGTGTCATTGTCCCCGGTCCCATTCCTCTCATCAGTTGTGAAACTCACCATGTCACTGGTTATGTAACTCCTGTTCCCGCTCATTATCACAACGCTCCCGTTATCTATGCCCATTCTCAGGTCCCCATAGTAAGAGCCAACATCGCTCATCTCCCAGTTGCTGTAACAAGGTGAGCCCTCCGGCTTCTTTCCCTTAACTAGCCCGCTTCCACTACTTAGCACAAGCAAACCTAAAAGGATTATTGTTATAATCTTTATATACTTCATTATTACACCTCCTATGATTAATGACAGATGGGTAAAAAATATTTAAGACTTTCTATGATGTATGTTGTGCATAACAGATAAATACAATATTGAACAACCAAGTGGCTAATTATCGGACCTTTACCAAAATTATCCCATTCTGAGATGCCCAATTATGTCCAAAAAATATGATATACAAGCAGGGATATTCCCACCGCGGTGATATGATATGGGAGCACCAGTGGATATGAATCAGGCCAGAGCCATGGCCGAAAGGATCAAGCAGGCGAAGGAAGCGGAAAAGAGAATAGCGGAGAAGATGAAGAAGATCAAGCACAAGTTAATGGTACTCAGCGGCAAGGGCGGAGTAGGCAAGACAACTGTTGCCGTGAATCTTGCAACTGCTCTGGCCCTCAGGGGCTACAGGGTTGGATTGCTTGATGCAGACATACACGGCCCCAATGTGCCAAAAATGCTGGGTGTGCAGAATGCACGACTTGAGGTTATTGAGAAGGATGGACAGCAGATGATTGCTCCTGTGGAGCCGGTGCCCAATTTGAAGGTGATATCAATTCAGATGGCTCTCCCCCAGGATGATCTCCCGGTTGTGTGGAGGGGCCCTCTTAAGCATAAGGCAATCCAGCAGCTTCTTGATGAGGTGGACTGGGGGGAGCTTGATTATCTCATAATTGACATGCCCCCGGGTACAGGTGATGAATCACTCAGCGTCTCGCAATTAATCCCCGATATGGACGGTGTTCTGATCGTCGTTACTCCCCAGGAGGTTGCAATCCTTGACGCCACCAAAGCCATAAATTTCGCAAGGCAGATGAACAAGAAGGTTGTGGGCATAATTGAAAACATGGCGGGACCCATCTTTGGCACAGGCGGCGGTAAGAAGGTGGCTGAGAAGTACGATATACCGTTCCTTGGAAGCGTGCCCATGGATGCAAACATCGTGAAATGCGGAGATTCTGGCACACCATTCCTTCTTGAATACAAGGACAGTGAGGCGGCAAAGGCGTTCAATGAGGTGGTCAGTAATCTCCTGAAGGTGCTAGGAGAGAGCTGAGGCGCCCCAGCGGAAGTATGCCAAGAGTTTCGTCAATTCCAAAAACCTCAAAATCCCTTTTATTTTTCCTGAGTATCGGTGATAAAAAATCGCTTTTCGTGATATCTGTACCGGATGCATAGATGCTTATAGCAGGAAGGACTATTAAATCTGGAGAATAGAGAAAACACGGAATCTTAACGGTGGCGTATATCTCGTCCCTTAGCGATACGCTGGGATGCTCATGCCCAATTATGGTTATACCCTTCAAATCCACATCCCTGTGGCCATGCACAAAATTGTAAGGTCCAAGGGTGTATGAATCCACAAGCTCTATGTTTCTCTTCCTCAGTATGCCCCTTAGAAAATTGTCATGATTCCCCCTCACCACTATAATTTCCGCCTGCGATGTTATATACTCTAAAACTTCCTCAATCTCATCCCACTCCTGGGGCATGTTTCTGGAAAATTCGTGCTTGAAATCACCATTTATTACGAGTTGTCTGGGAGAGTACCTGGAAAATATCTCCTCAAGGAGAGAAAGTATAACCCTCTTCTGAATCCGCGGAAGAAATAAGCCCTGTGAGGCCATCACATCCTCGTAACCAAGATGAAGATCGGAAATAACTGCAGTTTCATAATCCTCCAGATACAGCATTCCATATTTCGTCAAGGTAATACTGCCAAGATGAACCTCTTCCACATTATCCGCATGGAAGCATCGTTAATCCTCTTTGCGGAATTATGGGATTATCTCGGTGGTATTGTTGAATCTCGGATAGAAGAAATCCTCACGCCTGAAAACACCGCTGTCAATCAGTTCTTCAATCACTTCCCTTGCCCTTTCCATCTCTCTAACAAGATGCCTCACCGTGCCGCAAATTTTGTAAAAGCCGTCCATACCCCACATTCTTTCCTTGTTCGCAAAGAGACATCTCCCTCCGCAAATGGGATAGATATCGCATGATCTGCATGGCTCATCAATATCAACGGAATTTCTGAAATCATACGGATTGTTATTCCATATATCACCAAGGTTGTTCCATTCAAACTCGCCCCCAATAGGGCATGCAAGCACCCTGCCATCTGTGGTTATGGCAAATGCGTCCTTTCCAGCACCGCAGGGCACGCCATCTTCCGGCCACATCATCCTCTTTATAACTCCCTGAAAGGGCACTATCCCGGGTATGCGGCCAAGTTTGAGCTCGGATATCCACCACTCCGCCAGGCGGGATATGCCTGGATTGTACGAATTGCGCACCCAAGAATCAAAATCGCTCCATGAATCATCGGGGGCCCACACCACATTGAGCTGCCAGTGCACATGATCAAAGGGAAGCCCAAGAAGATGCATAACATCCCTGTATATATCACTCTGCTCACTGACCGCCATTCTTGCTATGAGATCTCCTCTGTAAATCCCCCTTATCTTCTTCACCCTGTCCACCACAATATCATATACACCCCTGCCGCGATAGTAATCCGTCACCTCCCTGGGGCCATCTATTGACACCAGAATCGCGTCAAGGCGGTTGAGATAATCAGGGGGTATCCTGTGAAGGAAAAAACCGTTTGTCTGAACCACGAATCGCCTTGCTGGAAGAGAATCCATCATCTCCATCATCTTATTCAGGCGAAGAAGGGGTTCTCCACCGTAGAAAGCGACAATAGCATCATCATCCTTTGATATGAATTCAGCGAGATCTTCTATATCGTACCTGATCTCATGGGGCATTACCTCTTCTGGAATTGTCCCGCCGCAGTACCTGCATCTCAGATTGCAAACTCCAGTAAGGAACACTATGTAAAGCATCCTGGGTTCATGTGTTTTAGGGATAAAAAGTTAAGAGATCGGAATTCCTGATTTTCATTGCAAAATAAAGTAATTTAGCGGCAAAGACAAATCCCTGTGATCTTGGTCTGGCATATTTCACAAAAATATTTTTATGTGTTTGCGCTATGTTGCCGTATAGCATAGTGCAAAGGTGTGATTGACATGATAAGAACAGAAAAGAACAAAATAATGGTGATAATGGCAATTGCAGTGCTCACATTCTCCACGGCAGCACTTGTAATTTCAAACAATAACACACGCACATATGGAACGGAAACCTATGGAAATCCACTGATATGGATAAAAGATGGCAAACTCTACTATGAGTCTCCAGATACCAAGAAGATGGAAAGAATTCCGGGTACAGAGGATTCAATAGCCGCAAGGATGAAGTACTTTGTTGAGGATGGGAAGATATATCTTGCATATCAGGACTACAGCGTTCGCTCTGGTCAGGTCAAACTCATGATATACGATTCTAAGTGGAGCAAGCCAGTGGTGATGGGTGCTGATTACATGGATTTTGTCATGTTCCGCGGAATACCTTATGTGATCTCCTCGGATATGGAGAATGTTTACATCTCGTATCTTCTGGATGGTGAGAAGAGGGTGCAGAAGATATACCGTGGACGCACGGTTGCAACTGCTCTTGGAGTTAATCATGGCAATCTCTATGCCTTCTGGGCAGATAACAGAGGAGCGGTTTATTTCTCAAAAGGATCATCTGATTTTCTGGACTATTCAGTCATTTACCGCTCCGAGGGTGCCATACACAATTTATCATTTGCATCAGGAACATTGAAGGTTGTTGAGAAGATAAATGGATACTTAATTGAGAGGAGATTTTCCGAGATGAACGGAGAATGGGCTGAGATGAACAGCAAAGTGCTGAGAGAACCCAGATCCGTATTTAGGACAAGAACAGTGGATGATGAATTCTACGCAAGACAGAATGAAACTGGGAAATGGGTTCTCATAGTCTATCTTGACGGGGACAACAACCTTGGAGATGATAACTCAGAATACGATGTTGGAGAT
>JALSPD010000165.1 GCA_026986135.1 DHVE2 group archaeon | reverse complement strand
ACAATGAAGATATTTGTCGTTGATAACGGTGGACAGTGGACTCACAGGGAGTGGCGTGTACTCCGATATCTAGGAGTGGATGCAAAAATAGTGGATAATACCACGCCAATATCAGAGTTCAGGGATGTAGATGCCGTTGTTCTTTCTGGAGGTGCACCGAGCATATTTCACGAAAAGGACAAGCTTGGATTGCAGAGAAAATATCTTGATGAACTTGATATTCCTATCCTGGGCATATGTGTGGGAGCACAACTCATAGCCGAGCATTTTGAAGGAAAATGCGGTCCTGCCAAGTATCCAGAATACGGAAAAACGGAAATAGAGATACACGATCACGATGATATTTTTCAGGGAATTCCAGACCGCATAATTGTATGGGAAAGCCACAATGATGAAATAAAAGATCCGGGTGTCCTTATACCCCTAGCATCTTCGGAAAACTGCAAGTACCAGGCAATAAAGCATCCTTCAAAACCGATTTACGGTGTTCAGTTCCATCCAGAGGTGGAGCATACTCAATACGGGGAGCAGATATTCAAAAATTTTATAGAATTAGCAAAAAGATAGCGAAATTTTAAATACACCCACGTAATTTTTTATTGTATGCCTGATATTGCAATTGTTACGGAGAATGTTTCTGGAAGCAACAGGATAATAATTCGTGATGGAGAGATTGCTGTTATAATCCGACTCCACTTCTATGATAAAGAATTCTCTCAGGGATCAGTTGAACTGCAGGAGGGAAAAAATGGTGTTGTTTTAAAAGCATCAGAAGATACCCTGGAAAAGATTAAGGGTTTTCTGGTTAAAAGGGGCAATATTGCAGAGCTCGCCTGGAGTATACTTCAGAACGAGTATCGCACTCTTGACCATATTGAAGCAAAGGTGGAGAAACTGCAAAACGCATCAATTCACAGCTACTCTCGTGAAATTCTGGTTAACATTGTAAAAATAAAGAAAAATCTCTTTTATATGCACAGAGACTACATCAGGTTGAGGAACATTGTTGAAACAGCCATTGACGATAACTATCATCGCAGGGAGATGCGAAGAATCCTCCGTGATATAAATGAGATGATTGAAGTTGTGGAATATCTGGTTGATGCAACTACCACCGCCATCCAGCTTATGCAAAACACACTTTCATCCAAGATGAATGAAGTAATGAAAATACTCACTGTAATAGCCACCATTATGATGCCCCTTACATTGATCACTGGCATTTACGGTATGAATTTCAGAAACATGCCAGAACTCTACTGGTCCTACGGGTATTATTACTCTCTCACCCTTATGGCAATAATAGCCCTGGTAATGGTCATATATTTCAAAAGAAAGGGAATAATTTAAGGTTGGTATTCCTCATATGATCTCTCAAGTGCTTCAATTACTGGCATTTTTCCGCCTGAAAGGAAAGTTATCAGCGCACCGCCCCCAGTGCTTATATGATCAAAATATCTTTTTAGTCCGTACTTTTCAATGGCTGCAATGGTATGCCCCCCGCCAGCAACTTTAAAAGCAGAGGATTCTGCAACTCCCTTATATACCTCCAAAGTACCAACCTCAAACTCTGGAATCTCAAATACCCCCATTGGCCCATTAAGCACTATACCCTTCGCATTCCTCAATATACCCATATACTTTATGGCTGTATCCAGACCAATATCATATATGGGCTTTGGATTTGGAAGCTCATCAACCGTTAGCGCCTTTCTTTTACCATCGTTGTTGACCACTACATCCACTGGAATTTCAATCATATCATCATATTTTTCAATCAACTTTGATGCACGCTCAACGTATTTGGTGTAATCATCAAATTCTTTTTCTAAATAAGCCATACTTCCCTCACCAAGATCGTATCCCTTGGCTATCAAAAAGAAATAAGCCACAACACCCCCTGTTAGAACCTTATCCACTATCCCATTATTTAGAAAATTCTCCATTACTGTTATTGAGTCATCTGCTTTGGCCCCTCCAAAAACGGCAACTTTTGGATGTTCATCCATCACCATGAAATGAGTAAGCATCTCAATTTCCTTTTCCATAAGTCTTCCAGCCAGCATTGGCATCTTTGAAGCGAATCCCACCAGAGTTGTTTGTGCTCTATGAGCAGCAGCAAAGGCATCGTTTATAAAAAAATCCCCAAGTGGAGCCAGATTCCGTACTATATTTGTCTCTCCAAAATCACCCTTTTTAAGGCAATATTCTTCTGCATAAAACCGTGTATTTTCAAGTAAAATGTAGTCACCGCTGCTCATATTCTCAATTTTTTCCCTTGCAAGTTTCCCAAATAGATCTTCCACAAATTCAACTTTCCTGTTTAATATCTTGGTGAAAACTTCGGCATGATTTCGGAGAGAAATATAGTCTCTCTTTCCTGGCCTGCTCTGATGCGCAAGTATTACAACCTTTGACCTTCTCAGTTCCATAAGGGTCCTCCGATGGGCCTCAAAACGGGAATAATCCAGTATTTTTCCGGATATAGGATCCACAGGGGAATTCACATCAACCCTGACGAAAACCGTTTTGCCCCTTAGATTGAAATCGTCCATACTCAGGTACTTCATAGGATTAAATCATCCTCAAGTATAAACTTTTTCTCATTGCGCTGATGCACGACATTAGTAAGATTTATATTGAAGTTGCAATTATCCCGCAATTGGTGTCAAGATGAAGAGGAGTTCACGTGACTGGAAAAAACGCGGTAAGATGCGATGGAAATGGAGAAAGAAAAAAATGCGCCGCTTGAAGAGGCAGCGAAGAGCAAATAAGCGTTGATTTTTTTATTTTGGACTCAGTTATGCCTTATTTTCGGCGCAGGTTTAAAATGGGAGATCTGTTTCTATATATCCCACATAATTATGGCAAACAGTAAGGTTTATATCTCCAATGAAATTACCCTCAATTGCGGGGGCATGGGGTAGTCAGGCATCCTGGCGGGCTCCAGTTACATGATGAAAAGAGGGTCAGCTGACCGATGATGACTAACTGGAGCGCTGACCCGCAGGAGTGACCCGCGGACCTGGGTTCGAATCCCAGTGCCCCCACTTCCCTCTGGAAAACAAGTCAAATTGGGATTCTGCTTGCATCCAAAAATATATGATGAAAGGATATCCACGCCCGTATTTGCATATTGCCTCCACTATTCCGCAGGTGTGTAATTGTAATTATTATTCTTCTTATTTTTCTTTTCATACACGCACCTGCGGATAGTTGTCTACAATTTCACTCATTTTTTGCCTCAAGTTTCCCGCGCTTTTCCTCGGGTGCATGCCTATATAGATCTTCTATATACCTCAGATACGCTATCTTTCCGATGGTTTCTTTGAATTGCTGTGCCGCGATTAACTTCAGCAGTTCTAGCTGGTTTGGCTTTATATAGAGTCGTGATCTGATCGGAGATACCATCAGTATATGGACGTGCGGATAAGGTGTGTCACTGTGATATGAGTATGTGGTTATTAATTTCCTCTTACCAGTCAGGTAGAGAAACCTCAAAATTGTCCATCGGGCCAAAATCATCATTTTTCTTTCATTTATCATTCTAAGAGGTGCAATAATTATCTGTCTTATCACTCCTGAGTTTTCAGCTATATTCGCTAATCCCTGAATTGTAATCACCTGAGAGCCAGTAGGGTTTTCTATGGGCGCTACAATCTCCCACTTATTGTTCCAATAATAGTAAAGTGAACTGCAGTATCCATCATTTGTGATGCTCTTATTTACCAGATACCTTATCCATCCGGTTACATTTCCACCGTTTCTAGCCACAGCAACCACCGTTTTAAGTATCATATTTGCCATTATTTTCAGCCCTTATTTAAGGGGTAGCCAATTATTCTACTTCATCTCCAATCATGTAGATAATTAGCAAGATAATTATAAGCTTTTTATCTAACAGATTTGAGGATACGTTCATCGGAATCCTAAGATTTACCTATACTCCAAAGATATATTGGGGGCTGAGACAATACACCCAAGTAAAATGGATATCTTTTCATCGTCACGTACGGGAGCAAATTATGGGTTTGAGCAGATACAATCATCTGCAATTTCTCAGGGTTACAGACAAATCAAGGTCACTTACAGCAGGGTAAAATTCATACTCCCCCTGCGAATTCTTTCCTGTTTCTGTGCTTATCTATCGCATTTATTGTCTCACTTATTACCCAGTAGGATAGGTATATGGTTCTTTTCCCATTCATCCCCTCTCTGAATATATAATTAACTTTTTCACTTCCAGCCTCAATGTGGTATCTTTTTACAAATGCACTTGTATCTATGTATATCATTCTTCCTCCCTCAGCTCTATTACCGTATCGCTTAACTTCCCATTTATCTTTGCTCCAAGGATCTCTCTCGCAGATTTTATATCAAATATACCGTACTTCATTAACAATTCCCTGAATATTTCCTCCTCATCATCCCTCGCATTCATTACCTTTCTTTCCAATTCACTTATCATTTCCATACTTCATTCATCACCTCCTTATTATTTAACTTTTTCTTTTATTGCTTTCCACAATCCTAGAAATTTGATTATACCGATTTTCAACTTTGATTTCTTTTTGCTTACTCGTATCTTTAAAGTAAGATTCATATTTTTCTTTCCACTCGTCTAACATTTGTTTTAGATCTGAAAGAGGTAGTATAGATAAGGAGACAGATAGTGGAAATAATAACCTAGTTGATAATTTTGATTTTTGTTCATAAAAATTCAATATTATAAGTGTTTTATCTCTCCTGTTGGGAGATATTTTTTCAAGCTCTTTTCTTATATATTCATAGCCTTTCTCTAAGAAATCATAGAATTTAAAAACTTTCGGTGCAGGATGCCATCTATTTGAACTAGCCACCTTTACAAGCACCTCGTGATTCATAAACCAATCATATTTTATAGAGAAACTGTTTGTATTCCGATAAAATTTTATTTCCTCATCTCCAATTTGTATTTTGAAAATGCTGGGGTCTCCTTTTTGTTTCCAATAAATCTCCACATATATAATACTTCCAAATACAAGTATTGTTAGAAAAATAATAGGAATTGTAAAATAGCATTTCCAAAAAATATCAAGAATTGAAAAATATGCAAAAAATATTAAAATTAATAAAAATAATCCAACAAAAAACATTATAATTAATCCTATTCTAGCAATTTTATTTTGTATTCCTTTAGTGGTTAGAATATATTCCATTTTTATCACTCTCCCCTCTCATGAAGTGACGCTGTATAGAGAGCTAATGCAAGACCAGAACCACTCAAGGCAAGAGAAATAATAGAATGTAGAGCAAGTTCATGGGCTATTATAGAAGATACTAATGCTGTGAAGGAAAGAACAAATCCAGCAGCCCCGAAACCAAATCCCAGTGCAGATATTATGAGATTACCTGTTGCAGCACCGATTGCCGCCAGCGAAACACCCAATGCACCAAAAACGAATGCTAATGTTTCCCTCATCATACCTGTGAAATCCAACGCACCTAATGATAAACCTTCTATTACCACTGCACAGTTCTTGAACCACAATGCTGCTATTTCTAATACCTTTTTTATTGATGTTTTTACATATGTGGTAAATTTACTGCTCTTACCCCCAAGTGTATCTACCACAAAGTTCCATATAGAATCCACGGATAGGGCTACACCGCTGAGGTCCAGCGAGATTTTCTTCTCCTGGGTTATGGAGAACACGGCGAGGATGGCAAGTGTAACCACTGGGGCAATAACCATGGATATGATGGATGTAGCTCCGAATGTGAGAGCATTAAGCGTTAATGATAGAGCCAGCAATCCTGTGGATATGCCCACAAGTATCCAGAAGAATGTTCCGCCTATTAACTGGTTGAAACTCTCAAGCGTGCTTGCTTTTATACTTCCCGTTGCGTTGTATTCGTTCCATCCTGCTTTTATCGTGTTGATCAGCGCATTCTGCCAGTTCTCGTATGCACTTATCAAAGGTCCTAACAGGGTGTTTATAGTCTCGTTCACCAGATTCATCAGCCACTGCAAAAATACATTCACCCCACTCATCATCGCCTTAGCCACGCTCACCAGTACATTCCATATTGCATTCCACATCTCCCCGAGCGCATCCAGTAACTGCCCGAACGCACCCTTTAACTCTCTCTCCACATATATATCGTTGCCTGCATAATCTATTGCCTGAACCTCCATATGCACGCTTCCAAACCCTGCCTGTAAAAGCGATACGGGGAATTCATGAGCCATCTCTACTACGGTGCCTGCATCGTTTATTGAGTGGTTGTGCTGGTACTCCAAACCGTTTACCGGTACACTTTCTTTCGATGGCCAATCTTCAAAATCCATACAGATTTCCCCTCCACCGCATAAATTACCCGATAATTCCCTATTCTGTATCTGTATAATCCTTTAAACTTTCCAGTTAATGGTTTTCCAACCCTTGGATTCTTGGAAAGAACCCTTTCTATCTCTGAAAGAATTCTATCAACCTCTGATTTTTCTATGTTCTTTAAATCTCTTCTTACTGAGGATTTGTAAAGTATTTCATATCCCAAGAGAATCCCTCAGTTCCTCTGGTGTAATTAACTTATCATTTTTATCCTGATATCGGGATAATGCCTCCTCATAATCCGCATATTCTTCAAGATATTCTATTAGCGCTTCTATTATTATCTTGTTTTTGGATTCTCCCATCTCCGCGGAGATTTCCTCAATCCTCTTCTCAATCTCTATGGGTATTCTTATCTCTTCCACCGATTCCATACTTTATCTATCTCCTTCTTTTACTTAAGATTTTCTCATTCTATTTTATCGCATCGTAAATACTCTTCATGAAGCGTTTTTTCTACAAATTCCTTCTGTGATCTAATATCGGTTGGAATCTTAATTACTTCAATACCTTTGGAAATTAACTTTTCTACAAATTTATTAAAATCTAGTATGGAATTTTGATCCAAGAATTTCATTATTCTTTTCCCATCTCTCTTAAAGATCACTATAGTTTTTAACATGTCTTTTGTTTTGGACTGCTTTATATAATATT
>JALSPD010000164.1 GCA_026986135.1 DHVE2 group archaeon | reverse complement strand
CGGATATTTAAACCTTATATTTTTCTTCAAACTCCCTAATCCTATGCTCCAGTTTTTTATTCATAGCAGCAATAGTGATTTCTCCACGGGTTTTTTCAACCAGTGCCCTTGCAAGATCCTGCTTCTGTTTGATGGGAACCAGCCCTGAAGGATAATTGAATCTGAGTAGCATTTCGTAAATGCTTTCCATTATTGCAAGGTACTTCTCTGCCATCTCAAAATCATCCTTGCGAAGGGATTCAAGTGCTTCTCTTCTTAACTCACCAATCACATCTCCCGCACCTAAAAGATACGCACCTGGATTTACATTTAGCTCCCTGTGTCCTGGAAAATCTTCACCTTTTATAATTGATCTTAGAAGCATGGCCTCCACATACTCCTGAAGCGCATTCTGCACAAAACCTGCAAAATAGAGGTCAGGATACTGGTTCAGCAGCAGGCTCCTGAGATGCCATACCTCCTCCTTAATCCTTCTCATATCCTCAATGCAATTCTCCCTGCGGTGAAGTTTCATTATTATTTTTGAAGCCATTCTCACAATTTCCCTTGAGGATTTGATTGCAATCTCTCTAACAGAATCCTTGTCATCAAGTTCCTCCTCTATTTTTCTGCCAATCTCATCAAGGTCCATAGGGGTGAATATCCCCGTGAAAAATAAAATTTTTCACAGGGAAAAAGTTTATTTAATTCTCTCCAATCCCCACGCATGCTAAGGCTTCCAGCGGTTGTTGTGAACTTCAAACTCTATCCTCAGGCATCGGGAACAAAGGCAGTTATGCTTGCAAGAATGCTTGATTCAGTTGCAAGAGAAACCGGTGCCAGTGTGGCAATAGCGGTTAACCCCCTGGACTTTCATCAGATAAGTGAAGCTGTGGATATCCCTGTGTATCTGCAGCATGTGGATGCTGTGGATTTTGGAGCCCACACCGGACGGATTAATGTTGAACTTGCAGCAGAGCATGGTGTGTCTGGCATTCTTGTTAATCATTCTGAGAGGAGACTCACAATTTCTGATATTGAGCATATAGTTTCCCATGCCAGGGATGTGGGTGTGGATACTATTGTATGCACAAATAACCCGGCGGTATCCGCTGCTGTGGCTGCGATTGAACCAACAATGATCGCAATGGAACCACCAGAACTGATTGGCGGAGACATATCGGTATCAAAGGCACGTCCTGAGGCAATAACGGAGACTATAAATAGGGTAAAGAGGATAGCAGATATCCCGGTTCTTGTGGGTGCTGGGGTAAAAAACGGCGAGGATGTCAGAAAAGCCATTCAGCTTGGAGCATCAGGTGTGCTTGTTGCATCCGGGATAACCAAGGCCCATGATCCAGTGAATGCCCTGAAGGACCTCGTCGCGGGGATGATGTAAGATGGCAAAAAGAAGGAAGGTTGATGAGGAAAATGAGATTTTCAAAGAACCAGAATTTGATGAGGCGCAATTTTTAAAGGATGAGATAAAAAAAGCCAGGGGGATAATAATTGTCTTTCTACTTGCAATTGCCACCGGGTTGATATCTGCATACCTTCAGGTTTACGCGGATATGTTCAGTGCATTAGCGATGGGCATACTTATGCTCTTCCTTCTTCGCTACATCATTAAATATGCAAATGCAGAATTTACAACCAGAAACAACTGGATATTTGCGATTCTGGCCTTTGTGATACTGTGGATGGCTTTCTGGACTGTGGGATTGAATCCACCATTTAACGATGTGTCGCCCCCACAGATAAGAGCGGTAGAGGTATACAACGGCTCGGCGTGGATAGAGATATACAACTACACAGCATCCTATACTCCTGGAGTGGATAAAAGAATATCCACTAACCTCAAAAACCTTGATTGGAGCTCAGTTAATAAAGTGCGGGTGTATGTTACAGACAATGTACAGGTCTCAAGGGTCTATATAAACGGCGCTGAGGCAAAACCGGAAGGTAAGTATTATGTAGCAGATGTAGACGACATGCATGCTACAGTACCTCCTGTTGAGATACAGGCATTTGATTCAGGAAATCACAAAATAAAAATCACCGTTCCCATGGAAACTTGAAATATAGAAACTCAGAGATATTTTTAAGATCAAGGCGGTGAAGCACATCTTCCAGTTTTTCAATGAGCATATCACCCTTTCTCTTTTCAAATTCTTTACCAAGAGCATACGCCTGAAGGGCTTTGATAAGGTAGTCCTTAAGATATCTATGTTTCCTCTCACGATCCACATAAAGCCTGTTCCCGAGAACATATGGACCACGTAAGGCTTCGTTACGCCATCTTTCCATAAATTTCTCAGCGTTTTCATGCCATACTGGAGGACCCTGATGCTTCATTATATGGGGAAGTTCATCTCTCTCCAGCTCAAGTAGGAAAACCACATGTGAATCGTCAACATAGTAGAAAGTGTGTAAGGGAATAAACTCTTGAAGGATGGATTCAAATGCACGCATTGTACGCTTTATCTGCGGGTAAAGCACATCGTCAACCACATCAGGTTTTGGAAATATAATCGCATAGCTCCGAGTTTTTCTTTTCTCAATCTCCGCAAGTATTTCTTTCTCTTCGCGTACTTTTACAGGATTGGGAAAGAAGAAGGTAAGTTTAGGCTCCTGCAAAAATTCTCTGGAAGCAATGGTAAACAGAGACTTGCTCTGCTCGGAAACCGCGGAAGCCACATTTCTGTTAGAGTCCACAGGATCAATAAATGTTAGTGGCGCATTGAACCTCGCTCCACCATTTCCCAGGTGGAGATATGTTCTCTTTTTCCATTGGGATGCATGTTTGAGAACCGACATAAAAGACCCATATTTTATGACCAGAAGCTCGCATAGATAACCGGAAAATCCCTCAACTCTGGCCTCGGCCCCGTATACTCCTATCCCCTTCATGAATGCCTTAAGAAGGCGAACCTCATCCTTCTGCTCATCACGTAGATTCTCTTTAACATATTCTGTATGGAAGGGAGTGCGATCAACGGCACTTATCTTTTTAGATGGATCGTCCACCATATAGCAGGGTACAATGTCAACACGGAACCCATTGACAACACCCCTTAGATACGGATGCTCTGCATAGCTCTCATAGCCATCCGGCATAACACTTCTTGCTATCTCAAGACCCAGATTCTCCATATCCTTGCGGGAATAGGATGGAGAAAAACGTATGAAAACATCAATATCCGGATCCTTCAAAAACGTTCCCTTTGCCACGGAGCCCACAAGCACTGGAGAGGCGTCAATGCCTCTTGATTCTATTTCCTCCTTTACTTTCTCGAGGATCGCTTTTGCTGTTGAAATGATCCTTTTCTCCTCATCAGATGAAGGTTTTACGCGCGATAGTACCTCTCTGATTATCTCCTGCTCATCAGGGATATTATCGCCTCCGCAGGCTCTCCATTCGCCTCCTCAAGTGCTTTTCTGGCCTCCTCCTCCGTGCAGCCCGTCTGCTGCATTACGAGCTGCACATCCTCATCTGAGTAAAGCGATTCCTCCTTCTCCTCTTCAACCTTCTTCATTTCACCGATTATCTGAAGCATTTTCTGCCCCTGGAACTCCATTGCCATTATCTGCGGATCCTCAATTATATAATCTCCATCTCTAGCCTTGATTATTACCTGATAAGCATCTATCTCCCTTGCTTTCAACTGGCGCATCAGGCGTCTCATCTCGCGGGGATTCATCATAACCATAGTAAAAATGTGGCAGTATTAAAAGTTAATCCCCCCTGCATACCCAACTACTTCCATTGATAGATCCAGTAGCCCCAGGTCCTTGACATCAACCCCTCGCAATGAGGAAAATATAAATAGTTTCATAATGATATGTATGCGTGAAATGTCCCAAGTGCGGTACAGAGTTCTACGGTTCTAAATGCCCAAAATGCGGATATGAGCCCACAGAATATGATATGGCAATTGATACCCTCATGCAACTTACAGGCGTTGGCAGAAAAAGGGCAGAGGAGCTTTACAAAGCGGGATTTAAGGATATTGAGAGCATCGCAAGAAGTGAGGAAAAAGAACTTGCCAAAGTAAAAACAATAGGTATGGAGCTCGCAAAAAAGATTAAAAAGGAGGCGAAGAAGTTTTCAGAGGATTATACCGAGGAATTTGTGAGAATATGCAACGTTTGCGGGGCCATTGTACCCCCAGATGCGGAGAAGTGTCCGAGGTGCGGGGCACCTGTAAATATGATAGAGGAAGAGAAAAAGACAGAAGTGGAGGGCGAGGAGGAAACAACGCTGGAAAACAAGGTGATATGCCCATTTTGTGGAGCACTCATTGATAAAGGTACCACCCATTGCCCTGTGTGTGGGTCTTCACTTGAGAATATAGACCTGGAAGAGCCCAAACCCATGGAAGATCCATATGAAGTTCTTAAGAGATTTTTTGGAGTTACAGAAATACCAGAATACACTGAGAAAGAGGAAAACCCAGATATTCGCGTATGCCCGAACTGTGGGGCCATTGTGGTCAACAGGGATAAATGTCCCCTATGTGGATCACCAATTCCAGAAGTTAGACCCGTCAAGAGGGAAGAAGAGGAGATTGATCTTAGTGAGCGACTTCAGGTATGTCCCAACTGCGGGGCTTTTATTGCTCCTGACCTGAAAGTATGTCCTATCTGCGGCTCCCAGATAGAGAACGCCGAAGAAATATCGGTAAGTCTCGCAGATATTTTAAATTCAAAACTGGAGACAGAGGATAAAATGGATCTCACCCTTCATGGGGAGGAGCCTTCCGTGATGGATTCTATGGACACCCTTACCGATACCTCCCAGGAATCCACTTCAGGAGAATTCTTTGGTACTGATATGGGTATTTCCGATGAAATAAGCCCTGAAGAGCTGGAAGAAATAGAGAGCAGCTTATCACAAGAATTTGTGAATAATGAGATTGCAGAGCATGCTGAAAATGAATTGAAGCCCGAAGAAATTGGCACATCTATAGATGAACTAATGGATATCATTCCAGAAGAAGAAAAACTTGAATTTACCAGGGACGATCTGACCAGTATTCAGCAATCCCTGGATTTCAAAAAACCTCAGGAGCAAACTGCAACCGTAAAACAAATTGATATGGGAATAAAATCACCTGTTGAAAAAACACCTGAAACGGTCATTGAAGAGAATGTGGGATTTGGAGAAAGGTTCAACACTTTTATAAAAGAATTCGGCAATATTTACGATATTCTTGCATTCTCACCCCTTTTCGTTCTCCTGATATTTTTCATGTCTTCACTCTCTCTAACAGGTACTGCACTTACGATTCTCACTCAGAGTGTCAGCATATTTATGTTTAGCCTGGGATTTTTGATGACTCTGGCAATGTACCGTACACTTAGGGAATATACCAGAATGGAAAAAATCATGGGACTTGCTTTTTTGATCACCCCTCTTGCAATTTTGAGCTCTTATTCTATTTATATTGTAAGTGCAATATCAATCTTTGCAATTTATGTGGCATTTAAAAAAGGTTACGATTACTGGATCCCATACTCTGGAATTAGCATTGCGTTTTCCCTCTCTCCAGTAAAGACTACCGATTATCTCATTCTATCTATTGCCCTATTCATAACCCACACAGTTCAGAGATTCAGGGGAATTAGCATTGAAATAACAACCTCTGAAAAGATGAGCGTGGAGAAATTATATGAGGAAGGGGTTAAGGCCTTCAAAGAGAAGAGGTATTATGATGCAATTTACTATCTTCGCAGGGTACTAAAAACAAAGCCCGAAGATATTGAAATCATAAACATGCTTGGCCTCTCATATGGGAGAATAGGAAACACCGATATGGCTCTTGAAATGTTTAAAAAGGCAATATCGCTGAATCCAAGATACAAGCTTGCATGGAACAACATGGGGAACATATACGCCAGAATGGAAGACTACGACAAGGCAATATCCTGCTACAGAGAAGCTCTTAAGATAGATCCCAACTATGAGGATGCACTTTTGAATATGGGATATGTGATGATAAGACGGGGAAGCCTGGGTGAAGCCATGAAGATTGCAGAGAAGATGAAAATAAAAGCCTAAGCGAGTTCCATCTCCCTCTCAAGGATTTTAAGATGCTTCTCGTCTATTGTTCTTGGATTAAGTGAGATGATAAAAATAGCTTTGCTCTCTGAAATTACATCAACCATGTGCCTTATGAATTGTATAACTGCAACCTCAGAATTTTTGCTCATGAGGAAATCAAGTCCATCCAGATATATAACATGCTTTCCATCAACGTATCCTTCAATGAAATAGTTAAGGTTTTCCAGCACAGGTGATACAGCAGGTAGATCCGTTGTGTGGTCTGTTAGCCAGTAAACATTTGTGGAGATACCATAAAGTTGCTCAAATCTCTTTGGATTCATCCTTGTGATTATCAGTGGTGCGTAGCCCCTGTCTATTGTCTCTTTTAGATAATTCACAGATCTGTATGGTTTTTCTTCTTCAATCAAATAAGATATTCCTGGCTGAAGGGATATTCTGCTTTTAAGCATATCAGCCACCATAGATATACTTGGTTTTTCACCAAGTATTTTTGAGAATGCAACCACCTTCTTAAGCGCCGCCACCAGCCTGCTTAGATTACTTATGTTTTTAGCAAGATATAAAAGGACCTCTCTATCAACACTGATGTTCATCTCCTCAGCCTTGCCGGTTAGGATCCTTATCCTCGCATCTTCAGGTGGATGAGATAATTCTATTGATATTCCAGCCTCAAGTTTGGATCTTAGAGATGGCTCCATCGCGTAATATCGTATTTTAAAGTTTGATGCGAGTACAATCTGCTTTCCTTCCTTTGAAAAATTCTCCACAAGCAGGTTGATTAGAGGATGCATTTCCTCCCTTTCAAGTAAAAGATGGAAATCGTCCAATAGGAGAACATCAGCATCAAAATTTATGTTTCTCTCAAGTATGATCTCCTCAGAATTTTTGTATATTACCTTCAATCCATTTTTAGCATATTCGTTACCAATAGCATTCAGAAGGTGAGTCTTCCCTGTGCCACTCTCACCAATAAAGATAAGGGGGTTTATGCTTCCAGGTGTCTCCAGAATCTTACTGGCAGCCGTGTATGCAAGCTCATTACCTTCATGAAGAACATAGTTCTCAAAGGTGAAATTTGGATTGAGACCACTTTTAAATTCCTCGCTT
>JALSPD010000163.1 GCA_026986135.1 DHVE2 group archaeon | reverse complement strand
AAGGAATTTGGAGCGTTTATTAAGAAAGAGTTGCCTGACTTCGTATCTTCTTGGAAAAGTTCAAATGCCAGGGTTGCAATTGATCCATTAACTCCTGTTGTTTGGGCTAATCCAGCAAGGTACCTTCAGAGAGAACTTCTTTCCTTTATGCTAAAGGAACTCAGGAAAGTAGGTACACTTGTGGCAACACTGGAAGAACACGGGCCTCCTGATCTATCGTCTCCGGAAACTGTGATACCTATGTATCTGGCGGATACGGTAATTCACCTGAAATATAGGGCGGGTGATAATTTCAGCAGAAGAGTTAAAGTGGTAAAAATGAGAGGTAGCAGGCACAGTGAAGAGTATCATCCATACAGGATTGTGTCTGGTTTGGGAGTGGTTGTATTTTCAAAGAAACAGCCAACAAGTGGTAAAAAGGAGCTTGTTAGAGAGTTAAATAATCTCATTATGGAACGGTTAAAGAACTCATCGCCTCTGGTGATAGGGAGAATAAAAAGGATGTTACGTAGTATAGAAGATTCCGATATTGAGGGTGTTGATTTGGAGATGTTGGCTGATTCTGTGATAGAGGCGTTTGCATGAGCCTAAAAGAATTAGAAAAATGGATAAAAGTATCAAAATCGGAAGATGTGAGAGGTATTCATATATTCTCTAATCCTATTAGGAGATCGATATATAGAGAATTAACCAGGTTGCCATGCAGGACTGCATCTTCCATTGCCATTAAACTTGGTGTGGATTATAGGGTGGTATTATGGCATCTTTTAAAATTGGAAAATTCTGGTTTTGTGTCTAGATGGGTTGAACATAAAACTTATTTTTTTGTACCTTATCTGGTGGATCTTCATGATCTTGAATTTTTCTCTTTGTTAAATTCAAAGGCTGTTAAGATGATAATACGTTACATTTATGGTGGGTGTAGAATGGTAAATGAAATACCTGTACCAAAGAGTACCCTTTATAGATATGTTGCAAAACTAAAGCAAATGGAGTATGTATATTCTCCCAAAGATTCAAGAGGATATATATGTCCATCAAAGTCTCTTATTGAATTGATAGAGCGTTCAAAAGATAAAGGTACAAATTTTAAAAGAGAATTTCCAAAGCTTCTGGAGTATCCTGGATTCCATGTGCGTGTGCTTGGTGAGATAGATAATGAACTAAAACTTGAAGTGTATGGTATAGAAAGTTTTACAATGGGTGTGTTTATATCACCATTTATAACATCTATGGAGGTGTAGCAAGTTGGATGTTGAACTGTTAAAAAAAATGGCTGGAGAATATGCAGCAATGAAAATCAAAGATGGTATGGTTGTAGGACTTGGAACCGGTACCACTGTAAAATATACAATTTTGAAGATCGGGCAACTGGTTAAGGAAGGGCTGGATATTATAGGCATACCGACCTCCAAGGCTACAGAGAATCTAGCAAGAAGTTTAGGGATAAAAATTGGATCTTTAAGTGAGTACGAGTATATTGATATCACTGTTGATGGAGCTGACGAAGTTGACAAGAAGCTTAATTTAATTAAGGGAGGCGGTGGAGCCCTTTTGCGGGAGAAGATGATTGCTTATTATTCCAAATATGAAGTTATCGTTGTAGATGAACGAAAGCTGAGTGAAGTATTAGGAAGTTTTCCATTGCCAGTTGAAATTGTTCCATTTGGATATGGCAGGACATTGCACACTCTTTCAGGTTTTGGATGTGTTCCCCATCTTAGGTTGAAGGATGGAAGGCCATTCGTTACTGACAATGGAAATTATATTGTGGACTGCAAATTTGATAGTATTGATAACCCTTCAAGTCTTAATATAGAGTTGAATTCTGTGCCTGGTGTGGTAGAGAATGGACTTTTCGTTGGTCTGTCAAATGAGGTAATTGTGGGTACAAAAAATGGAATAAAGGTCATTAGGTCAGATGTATGATTTGAGTTCCTTTATTAACTTCTCTATCTTTTTTATCTCACCTTGGAGATCCTTTTCAATCTCTGCAACAATCTTATCAAATGGTTTTGCTAGACGATAACCATGGACCGGCCTGCCTTTTCCCTCTTTTTTGATATCTCTTTTTGTTATCCATCCTCTTTCACGCAGGTATTTCATAGCAATGCTTACTTCAGGCTGCCTTAGATCAGTGTTTTTTTCAATTTCTATTGATTTCACTTCATCTTTGTTTCTCATGTATACCAATGTTCTTGCAACGTTTCTTGGTAAGCCTGCTTTTTGAAGCACTTCAGCAAGTTTTTCATCCTCTTTAGTAAAACCCTCCTTCATATATATCACCTCATGTGGGTGATTGGGACATGCTATATATAAGTTTCTAAATTCAAAACAAAATTTTTAAAGGTGTCTTGTAAAAAACAAAAGATCTGGTAAATTGAATATTTGCATACATTTGCACCACCATCCAAAATTTAGCGATTCTAATTTTTCTAGAATCTAAATTTTTGTGAAGTTATTTAAGATGAATCACATTATTTGTCTATCCAAATCCTTTTTAACAGGGGTGAATTACACCATTATATGAAGAGACTTCTTCTGCATGCCTGCTGTGCACCTTGTCTAATGGCACCATATAAACACTTAAGCAGAATTTTTGAGGTTTCTGTATTCTGGTATAATCCAAATATTCACCCATATAGAGAATTTTTAAGAAGATTAAGAAGTGTGAGAGATTTTTGCTCGAAATATGACATATCCCTAGTTGAAGACCTGAGTTATCCCATTGAAGATTGGCTACTCAAAGCATCTTTATTAAGCAAAAAAAGTAATGTTTTGAGATGCAGATTTTGCTATGGTGATCGCCTGTATAAGACCGCTTTGGTAGCTAAAGAATTGGGATTTGATCTATTCAGTACAACACTGCTTCTTGCACCATATCAAAAGCATGAACTTGTAAAGGAAATAGGCTTTAAAGTTTCTGATAAGGTGGGAATTGATTTTTACTATGAGGATATGCGAAAATGGTTTAAAGAAAGTGAAGATATGGCTAAAATGGAGGGTGTATATAGGCAAGGTTATTGTGGTTGTGTATTTAGTGAAGTGGATCGTTACTGGAGGGAAAATTTATAGATTGAGTTTGCATATTGTTAGTACGTGGAGTCATCATTAGCGGAAACAAGGAGAGGAAAAATTGCCAGAATGCTTAAGGTCACGGATATGTCACCATCTGAGATATCCTCCGCCATTGGAGAGAAGGTTTCCTATGTGGTTGATGATCTGGTTCATATTTCTAGATCTAGAAAGTACGGTTTTATGATGGTTCTTCCAGCAAGATGTCTTAAGTGCGGATATGTATTTAAACCAGAAATTAAGGTCCCAAAGAGATGTCCCAGGTGCAAAAGCACATGGATATCAGAGCCCCGATTCAAACTCGTTTAGGTTCAAACAACTTGATTTTGTAAACCTAAAATAATCAAATGTTCTTTATATCATTTTTAGATTTACCAATCATGCTTTCACTGAAAAAATTTAAAGTGATGCGTGGGGGAAAGGAAATTGTAAAGGGTATTGATTGTGATTTCCATAGGGGTCAGATTCACGTTATTTTAGGTGCTAACGGTTCTGGAAAAACTACTATGGCCAATGGTATGATTGGGATATACCCCTCCCAGGGAAAGGTAATTTTAGATGGGGTAGATATATCTGATTTTACAATTTATAACCGTGCAAAAATGGGTCTAACAATCGCTTTTCAGGAGCCTGCAAGATTTGAAGGTCTTACAGTTAAAGATTATTTGCTTATAAGTTCTAAAGATAAGTCTATCCACGATGTAGAATCTGCGTTAAAAATGGTGGGCTTACCAAAGCACATTCTTTATCAAGAAATGGATGAATCTCTTAGTGGTGGAGAAAGAAAGAGAGTTGAGTTGGCTGCTGTGTATTTAATGAAACCTAAATATGCGATTCTTGATGAACCAGATAGCGGTATTGATGTAAGATCTTTTAGAAAAATAGCTGATATCATACTTGCACTCAGGGATTCAGGAGCAGGTGTTATCTTGATAACACATTCTCAGGAGATGATATCATTGGGAGATGTGGCAACTATAATGGCAGATGGTAGGATTGTTGGTAGAGGAGATCCTACAGAAATTAGAGAATTATTTTTGAACTCTCCATGTCCCATTTGATTGATGAGGTGATATATATGAAAGATGTTATGGATGAAAAATACAAAAAAGAGTATGAAACCTTGATAAGGTATATTGAGTCAGACTATCCCGAATCCTTAGATGGTAGATTTGCAGGTATGGTTGTGAATAGTAATCGGGTGCTTTTTGCAAATTCTCCAGAAGGAATAAAAGTTAAATGGATTATTTTAGAAGATAATGCTCTAAATGTTAATATACGGGTGGATCCAGGTATCCGTATAGATACTCCTGTGCATCTATGCTTTGGTATCTTGAATAAGATAGGTAAGCAAAAAATTAATATGGATATAGAGGTAGGCAAGGATAGCGTAGTTAAATTTGTATCTCATTGCATTTTTCCTAATTCGGTAGATATATCACACTTGATGGATGCTAGGATACATCTACATCCTGGCGCTAGAATGGAATATCATGAGGTTCATATCCATGGCAAATCAGGTCATATAACTCTCGTACCCTCTGGAAAAGTGCGTGTTGATGCCGGCGCGGAATTTAAATCTTATTTTACATTAAAATCAGGGATTGCTGGAGATGTTGATATAGACTATGAGATATCTATTTATGATGATGCTGTATGTTTTTTGGAATCAAAAATTCATGGGCGCGAAAAAGATAAAATAAAAATAAAAGAGAGTGTATTTCTAAAAGGAAACAATTCAAAAGGTATTATAAAAACACGAGTTGTTCTTAGAGATTACTCTTTTGGAGATATTACTGGTGAAATCATAGGGGAGGGTGACAATTCCAAGGGTCATGTTGACTGTATGGAGGTAGTTTTTGATAATGCGGTTGCAAAAGCATCGCCCATAGTTTTTGCTAAAAATCCAAAGTCAAAGGTTACTCATGAGGCTGCAATAGGGAGTATTGACAGGAAACAGCTTATTACGTTGATGGCAAGAGGGCTATCTGAAGAGGAAGCCATTGATATAATTGTTGGAGGTTTACTGAGATAGCCCTACTTTTCTTGGGCAATATTTTACCTTACAGTAATTGCATACTATTTTTTCTTTGTCTTTTTCGGCGGTGTGAATAACTATTGATTCCACGGACTCTATATTTTTTATTTCTGCGATAGTATCCATTTTTAGTGGTTTTTCCACTATGATTATAAGCCTATTTCCATTTCCAATTTCTCGCTCTCCAATAATTTGCCTTATCTCACATGCTTTTTCACTCAGTATTTTTGCAATCTTTTCCAGAGAGCATCCAAATTTTCCTTTTTTAAAAGTGATCTCTAAAACTTCCCAGCCCATTATGGGGGCGACCTGCTCAAGATTCATAGTTGGTTTTAGTCTCTCAAAAATGCTTCTTAATTCGTAGGTTTTTTCTATGTATTCAATTGTGTGATATACGATTTTTCTGTTTACTCCAGCAGCCCTAGCTATCGCGTTTACGGATATTTCTACATCGCCCATATAAAGCTTTGAGTCTTTTATAGATATCCCATTGTTCACCAATATCTCCGCAACTTTCTTTCTCGCGGGATAATTTTTAAAATACTCCTGGACTATGAACAGCATAAATGGGGAAAAGGAGAAAAATATAATAAATTTACTTTTCTAAGGCGTGCGAATATCACGCCTCTTCCATTGTAATGCAACTTACTGGACAGGAGTCTACAGCTTCCTGGACACAATCTTTTAGATCGTCTCCAATTATCTCCTTTATTACTTTGCTCTTTCCTTCGTCATCCATCTCAAATACATCAGGGCACAAGCTTGCGCATATTCCATCGCCGATGCATGCGTCCCTATCCACAGTAACTTTCCAGCTTCCCATAGGTATCACCCATGAGGAAATGGCAGATGCATATAAAAATTTTTGTAAGGTATTTCGTACAATCAGGCGAAGTTTGATTCACTAATCACCGTGAAAATTATACGCGATATTCAAAAATTTTAAATAGGAAGATTTGTATATGCGCCCCGATAGGGCGCTCCCCTATGTACCAATAGGTGGAGCGTCAAAAATAAAAAAGGAGGCAAAGAAGTATGAACGAAGGAAAGAAAAGTTTAAGGAGGATTATATTAGTGACACTGGTGCTTGCCGCTATGATCTTGGGCGGCTTCTCAGCAATGAGCAGTAATGCAGCGGCTTCTACACCTACACGGGCAGAGGATACTACGCTTATCATTGCTTTTCAGCAGGACATACCCAACCTGAATTACTTTGATCCCAACACCAATACCGTGTGGAAATTTGATGCCCTTGGCTGGGGCTGGGATTCCTTGATGGGTTATACGCCCGATCTGCAGCCGTACTATAACCTTGCAGAGAGTGTAGAACCGGATAGCACAGGTCTCAATGTTACTGTGCACATAAGGCAGGGTGTCAAATTCCAGGATGGTGTTGAGCTTACTGCGGATGACGTGGTATTCAGCTATGAGGTGCTCGCATATGATAACCTGTTTAAGAGCGACCTTGCATGTTTGGTATGGCCTAGCCCGCAGTTCACTCTCTGGGATGGCTCAGGTACCAGCCATGTTGGTGTTGAGAAAGTTGACGATTATACAGTGGTATTCCATTTGAGGTATCCATATCCGCTGTTCTACCATGTGACCATGGGTCTTCCAATTCTGCCAAGCCACATCTGGAAGAATCATGTTAAGAGTGCGGGAACTCCAGATAGCGATGATATCCAGCTGGATTACAGCTATGGTAAAGATCTCAGTGAGAAGGATGCCACAATAGGTACTGGTGCATTTTACCTTGCAGACTGGCAGCCTGGAAGCTATATAATTATAAAGAGAAATGATAACTACTGGGGCAAGGATTTCACTGTAAACTGGCAGGGTAAGGCCTGGAGGACGTATCCTGCGAATATAACCGAGATACAGTTTAAGATTTACAATACCTTGGATACCGCTGTGCTTGCACTCAAGAAGGGTGAAGTTCACTTCATTGACTGGAGTGTGCCACCAGGTTATTATAATCAGTTGAAGACCGATCCTAATATAGGATCTCAGGTCGTGGATGATCAGGGGTTCTTCTACTTGGCATTCAACATGAGGAA
>JALSPD010000162.1 GCA_026986135.1 DHVE2 group archaeon | reverse complement strand
CTTCCCTTGCAATTGTTTTGAATATGTTTCCGTTTTCTCCGCCCAGCACTCTTGGTGCTTCTTCCAAAACCACTGAGACAACGGGCAATTCGTTGAAATTGCAGTTTTTCTCTCTTCCTTCCTTGCACTTTTTATGGCGATCAAATATACGTGTCATTATCATACTCGCTATCAAAATCTCCACATTTTTAGATATTGTGCTGGTATCCAAAATCACAATTTCTCCAGAGTCAAGTTGCTCAACAATATCCGATATGGTTCTCTCTCCTGCAACACCCACCGTAAATATACTTCCATTCTGGTTGAGCTCACCATCTACCACAGAGAGCTCCAGAGCCACTTGGATCTTTCTCTTCAGTGCCGCAATAGTGCTATCGTGCACATTTTCCAAACTCACTTTCTTTCCATCCTTCTTTCCAGTGAGCAAAACCTCTATCCAGTCCCTGCCCCACTTAGAATAGGCAAGATACATGGCATCTTCCTGTGCAGAAGAGAACTCAGTTATTTCTTTCAGATGATACGGCTTCACCTCCCTTATGTTGATTGCAAGTGTTATTCCTTCATTTTGAGGATTGGGCGTATAATAATGAACTTTCTCTCTTGCTCCATAATGCTGAGAAAGCCCGTAAATCTCACCATCTTTGCTGTATCTATAATACTCATCATGAGCATCAAGCACGAGTATGCCTGAAGACTCGCTCTCTATTAAATGCCAAAGCATAACCTTCATTAGATTGCTCTTTCCCCGCCCAGTGGTTGCTGCGATGAGAATGTGATGTGATAGAACATCAACTTCATCAAGGCGCAGAGGAATATCCAGAACATTTGAGCCGCTTCTGACTTTTCCAATATACAAATTGCCACCGCTCCCTTGCTCTATGAACTCAAGGTCCTCATCTTTAACTCTTCTTAGAACTGTGAAAAAGCGTGGCAGTAATTTTGGAATGCCTTTTCTATTGGTGTCAAATATGGGTTTGGCCCTGAGTATCTGATAATTTCTAAGCTCTCTCTCTTTCAGGTCTATGTCTCCGTAGCCTTCCAGAGCCATGCCGCTCATTCTTGCAAGGTCCCGATGCTCCATCAGACTCTCGTATCCAAGGTCAAATACCTGAAGTATTATTCCATCAGCAATTAAAAGCTCTCCAAGCTCTATCTCTTCATCGCTCTTTCTTCGGATCCATATCTCTCCATAATCTCCACCAATTATCTGTCCCACGTTATTCATTTTATTTCACCTCGCTTAGGATATCATGTGCGTTAAGGGCGTTAATTTCAAGTCTTGAGAAATCATCCACTCCTTCGTAAATCATATTACGATAAAGCTTGATTTCCTCATCGCTTATTCTTGCATTTATGTCCGCATCTAACAAGCCATAGGGGTATCCTAAAAATATGGGATCATTTGAATGCTGTACAAGTGCACCCAATATCTCCTTAGCTCTCTGCGGAGGGTAAATTTCCGCTCTGAATGCATATTCAGCAAAGGGATGCAATTTTACTATGTACATATCCCCTTTTATCGTGTGCATGTTCCGCGCGATGGGATTGTAATACCAAGGTGC
>JALSPD010000161.1 GCA_026986135.1 DHVE2 group archaeon | reverse complement strand
ACCCTCTTTGCTGAAGAATTCCACAATTTCTACGGGGATCATAGAGTATCACACTCCTGCCCACTCTATAGCGTATCTCTTTAATAAAGAATACTCTTTCGTTGTATAAGCTTTGTTATCAACTATGAGAATCACAAGTGAATTGTATTCCATTGCATAGCTGTTTATAAGTTCAATGTTTCTCATGACGTTTATGAAATCGTTGTAGAGTAGAAGATATTCAACACAGTCCATTACAACAATTCTGCGCTCGCTCTCTTCAAGAAATTTTATTATACTATCTGTGAGTATGGTTAAATTATGTGGCTTGATCCTGTTTTTTCCCACTATGTCTGTTACCCATACTGATTTTATATTGTGATTTTCCATCAGGATAGGAGGTTTCTCGCGAAATACTATGAAAATATCTATGCCCTCGCTAAGATTTGGAAGTATCCCGTAAACCTCCTCTCTTCTCTGGAGATCTGCTATGTACATCCGCCCCCAGGAGAAGCCAAAGGCATACACCACATTCTTGAATATTCTTCTCTCTTTGAAGAGTGATTCAAGACGATCTCTTTTCTCCACAAGGACCTTCATGAGGTTCTCTTTGAACTGAAGTAAGGAATCTCCCAGAATGTATCCAATATTCTTTTCCTCAAAATAAATGGCAATGTCCCTGTCAATGGATTTTATTATTGGGATTATTACCGCATCACTATCCATTTTTTCTGTCATTTCTACAGCCATTTCCACATACTTTCGTGTATCTTTTTTCGTCTCCATCAAAATGATTTTCGGTTTTTTCTCTTTTATTGTCTTCTCAATCTGATCCCAGGATTCCGGAGAATTGCAGGAGAACACAAACTCCATCTCTTTCAGATGCCTTGAGATCTCCTCCCTCACTTGTGCATTGGTGTGAAAGCAAAGTATGTCCATATCTCACACATTATTCAGCATATATATAACTTTTATTGGGTTATAACCACATTTTATTTTCATTTTCCGTAGGCAAGATCATTCATTGTCTGTTTTGCCTGTTTTCTTTGCTGAATCCTTAACACCAAGTTATCGTTAACTTTATATAGAAGAACTAACTTACACCCACCGAGGTGATAGAAATGATGGGAGGACAGGTTCCAATACTGGTTCTCAAAGAGGGAACAGAGAGAGAGACTGGAAGAGTGGCACAGAAGAGAAACATTGAGGTGGCAAAGGCTATAGCAGATGCAGTACGCACCACCCTTGGTCCAAAGGGAATGGATAAAATGCTTGTGGATTCCCTTGGTGATATAGTTATAACCAATGATGGTGCAACAATCCTTAAGGAGATTGATGTTGCTCATCCTGCAGCCAAAATGATGGTGGAGGTTGCAAAGAGTCAGGATACGGAAGTTGGTGACGGTACTACGAGCGCTGTGGTTCTGTCAGGTGAGCTTCTTAAGATGGCTGAAGAGTTGCTTGATCAGAATGTGCATCCAACTGTGATAACAAATGGATATAGGCTGGCTGCCGAGAAAGCTCTGGAGATACTTCCCGAACTCGGTATAAAGGTGGATAATGATGAGATACTCAAGGAAATTGCCATGACTGCTATGACCGGAAAGAATGTGGGTGACTCCAAAGAGTATCTTGCAGATATTGCAGTTAAGGCTGTTAAAGCGGTTGCTGAAGAGATAAATGGAAAAACCGTGGTGGATGTAGATAATATAAAGGTGGAGAAGAAGCAGGGCGGTGGAATAAGGGATACCGAACTGATTGATGGTATTATCCTTGATAAGGAGAAGGTGCATCCACGCATGCCCAAGAGGGTAGAGAAGGCAAAGATAGCACTTATAAATACAGGTTTTGAAGTCAAAAAGACTGAAATAAGCGCAAAGATACAGATAAACAGACCTGAGGACATTCAGGCATTCCTTGACCAGGAAGCAGAGGAGATAAGGAAGATGGTTGAGAAGGTTAAGGAAGTAGGAGCAAATGTGGTGTTCTGCCAGAAGGCAATAGATGATCTTGCCCAGCACTATATGGCAAAGTACGGTATATATGCGGTTCGCCGTGTGAAGAAGAGTGATATGGAGAAACTCTCCAAAGCAACAGGCGCAAAGATAATAACCAATCTTGATGATCTCAGCGAGGACGATCTTGGATATGCAGAAGTCGTGGAGGAGCGCAAGATTGGCGAGGACCACATGACCTTCGTTATGGGATGCAAGAATCCCAAGAGTGTGAGCATTCTGATACGTGGCGGAACAGAGCATGTGGTTGATGAGGTGGATCGTGCCCTTCATGATGCTCTCAAGGTTGTGGGAGTTGCCCTTGAAGATGGTGTAGCAGTGCCTGGCGGTGGAGCCACCGAGATTGAGCTTGCAATGAAGCTTCGTGAGTATGCTCCAAGCGTCGGTGGAAGAGAGCAGCTTGCCATTGAAAAATTCGCAGATGCCCTTGAAATAATACCGCGCACACTTGCAGAGAATGCCGGACTTGATGCCATTGATATAATGATGAAACTAAAGGCAGAGCATCAGAAGGGCAACAGGTACGCTGGTGTTGATGTGTTTGAAGGTACTATAGCGGATATGGTGGAGAGGAAGGTTATTGAACCTCTACGCGTGAAAAAGCAGGCTATTGAGAGTGCCACCGAAGTGGCCACAATGATACTGCGTATTGACGATGTCATCGCAGCGAAGGGCACCGATAAGGACAAGGGCAAAGGCCCAGGCGGTGATATGGGAGGCATGGGTGGCCCAGGTGGCATGGGCGGAATGCCCGGAATGATGTAATTTTTCCATTATTTTTACTTTTGAGTATTGAATTTTTGATCTTCGTCTCTGATGTTTGATTCTCCGCAATAATGGTAAAATAGTGGCAATAAAGATTTGGGGAATATGTGCTTAGAAATATGGTTATATGTGGAGCGTTTCAGGAACCATCGTATAGGAATTATTTAGAGGTTCCTTTTCCTTCACATAACGAAGTACGTACATTCCACAGTTTGAGCCGATCTCATTTTCTCTGGTATCTCCGATACCTGTGGGATTTATGGGTGTTATTTTTATGAGAAAACGATCTTCAGGGAAGTATCTTGATATAACCTTTGCACTTACCTCGTTCTCTTTGGCAAGAGCAAAGTTAAGGGTTATTTTGAGGCCTCCATCGTCATAGAATTTTGAACCGTACTCTGCGATCTTCTTGAAACTCCATTTTTTTATAGGGATCAATTTATCCCTCATGGTTTCATTGGTGGTGTGAATTGAGAATTGAAGCTGAAATCTATCGGGATACATTCTCTTTTTTATTTCAATAAGTTTATTAAAGAATGAATCCACACCAATTGGTGCAACAGTAGATAGAGAAGGGAAGAAGTTTTCGTATCTCTTTCCAAGATCCACAATCACATCAAGCACCGCAGGATTAAATGTTGGTTCGCCCATTCTGGCAAACTGTATTTTAAATTTCTTTGACTCAACATTTCCATCAGGGAATTTCTTATGTATCGCATGGTTTATTTGCCCCATGATCTCCTCATAGCTCAGCCTTCCATGGTAAAAGGTCCCTGCATCACACATCATGCATCCCACTGGACAGCCATTTAATGTTGATACAATCAAAACCCACTTTTCGTATGGGTTATACGTGGGTGTTGATTCAACGAACTCAACTATGTTTCCCTTGGAGGTTTTTCCAATGTATACTTTTGCTATCTCTTCGTCTCCTATTTCAGCAAGAATCTCCATTATTACACCTCCATATTTTCATTGCGGCACGTATCCCATCCGCTATTGCCAGGGATGTTTGCCTGTATATTCCATTTTTAACATCACCTATAAGGAACATTCGAGGTGAGGTAATACCATCCACTATTTCTATATTGGGTATCCGTCCAATTGCCCCAATTATCGTATCAGCAGACATAACTCCTGCGGTGGTTTTTATTTCATCCTCAACACTCACAATTTCTCCCTTCACAAGATTCACATTTTTTCTTTTTTTAACCTCCTTGACAAGGGAGGGTATTGCCCTTATTTTACTTCTGTAAAGAACCGTCACATTTTTTGCTCTCTCGGAGAGGCTTAAGGCATAATCAAGGGCTATGTCTCCTTCGCCTATTATCAGTGCATTTTCAGGGTCATCTTTAATATCCACCACATGGTAATACACACCCCTAAAAGGCAATTTTCTGGGCCTTGTGCCTGTTGCCACAATGAGATACCTGTATCTCCTTTTCATAGGTTCCAGAACGAATGCATCCTCCACCTTCACCTTTTTTATTTCACCTTTCACCACTTCAAGATCGTACTTTTCCACATATTTCTCAAGGATTTTTACAAAATCCATTCCTTTTATGCCGGATGGATAGAGCATGGTGTTATCAACCCTGTATGCGTTTTCTATTAACCCACCCACCTTATTAGCTTCATATATTACGGAGTCAATTCCGTATCTCGCAAGCATAACCCCTGCACTTATGCCCGCAGGGCCCGCTCCAATTATTGCAACTGTTGCATCCATCCAATTACCTCCTTTAAATCGGGGGTGGGTGCAAAGCCATGGGAAAGATATCTGAGGGTACCCTCATGAAATTTTTCGTTTTTTGTTATTGTTCCATCTATTGGGAAAATCACATTGAATCCCCTAACGAATGCAGAGCGTGCAGTGGTTTCACAGCAGAGATGGGTCATAACTCCCGTCACAACAACAGTTTCAACATTTTCCCTCTTCAGTATCTCCTCCAGGTTGGTTTTATAGAAGGCATCATAGGTTCTCTTCTGAATTACAATATCTCCAAGTTCTTCTACTCGCTCCACAATTTCTGTTTCATTATCGTCGCATCTCATTTCGTCTCTCCACCAGAGTGCCATGATTTCTGGTTTCTTGTGGCAATGCCGTGTCAGTATGATTTTTATGCCATTTTTTCTGGCGTATCTGTAAAATGGAATGAGCCGATCCATCAGGGTGGGTGATGATGGCAGATATGCTCTGCCCCCCTCCTGAAGGAATATTCTCTGAAGATCTATTCCTAGAATCGCAAAATTCCGTGGCATCTCGGGCATCTTGCTTTTTCGGTAATATTTTTCTTTCATTTTCGCGATGAACGCATCGTTGAGATAATTGCTATTCGGGAATCTGCCCTTCATAAACCCAGAATCACACTTACAAATAAGAGATTATCTCCAAATCCTGTGGTGGTCATTTTGCGTATATTTATTTAGGGAGGTTGCATTTACCTCTGTATGCTCCTCGTAAAAAACGCGTCTCAGCTGATAACCCTGGAGGGAGGTGTGAGAAAGGATAGCTACGATTTGGCTATAATTGAAGATGGTGCAGTTCTGATTGAAGGCAGTAAAATAGTGGAGATTGGAACAACAAGGGATCTTAAGAATAGCGCAGAAGATGAAATAGATGCATCTGGAAAAATAGTGCTTCCCGGGTTTGTGGATCCCCATACCCATCTGATTTTCTCAGGAACACGTGAAAACGAACTTTATCTGAAACTCAAGGGTCGCACCTATCTGGAAATACTTAAAATGGGTGGAGGTATCCTTCGCACTGTACGTGCCACCAGATCTGCGAGTATACAGGATCTTATACGGGAAACTACCAGGCGTCTTGATTATATGCTTATAAATGGAACCACCACCGCCGAGGCAAAAAGCGGATATGGGCTTGATTACGAAAATGAACTGAAGATTCTCCACGTTATAAATGGTATCTCACACCCTATTGAGGTTGTTCCTACGTTCCTGGGTGCTCATGCAGTACCACCTGAGTTTAAAGATTCCGGAGAATACATTGAGTTTCTTGTTGAAGAGGTCATCCCGAAAATATCAGGTCTGGCTGAGTTCATTGATATATTCTGTGAGAAGGGCGTATTTTCTGCCGATGAATCCAGATATTACTTGGAGTCTGGTAAAAAGCATGGATTGATCCCAAAGATACATGCGGATGAGATCTGCGATATTGGATGTACCCGTGTGGGGGTGGAGGTGGGGGCCATTTCGGTGGATCATCTTGTGAAAACAGGTGATGAGAGCTTGGATGCTCTGGAAGGGTCGGGCACAATCGCAGTATTCCTTCCTGCCACACCCTATATGCTTTTGAGCAGGGAATACGCGAGGGCGCGAGAGTTCATAAGGCGTGGCATTCCCGTGGCTCTTGCAACGGATTTGAACCCAAATGCCTACACAGAGAGCATGCAGATGGTAATCTCGCTGGCAATAACCCAGATGCGAATGCTTCCAGAAGAGGCGATTGCTGCAAGTACAATAAATGCAGCCGCAGCCATAGGTAGAAGCGATGTTATTGGGTCCATAGAAAAAGGAAAGCAGGCAGACATTATTATTATGGATGCAGAAAATTATCAGCAGATAGGGTATCATTTTGGTGTTAATCTGGTGGATACAGTAATCAAGAAAGGGAGGATTGTATGGAGGAGAAGGATGGATGTATCACATTCGTAAATTCAGGGAAGATGATATATACGATGTGTTCAGAATAGCATTTGAAAATCTAACTGAGAGATACTCTCTAGACCTTATTAGGGATATCTACCATGCCTGGCCAGATGGTTTTTTTGTTGCTGAGCTTGTGGATGTGGTTGGCTTCATCGCTGGAAGTAAATATGGTAAAAACGCAAGAATTTTAATGCTTGCAGTGGATGAACCCTACAGGGGAAAGGGAGTAGGTACTGCCCTTTTAAACAGGTTTCTGTTATCCTGTAAGAGTGAGGGTATTGAGACTGTATCTCTGGAGGTGCGTGTTAATAATTATTCCGCAATAAGATTCTACACCAACAGAGGATTCCAGATAGTTTCAAGGGTTGAGAACTACTATTCAAACGGCGATCCCGCTTATATTATGTGGAGGATGATTTAAACAAAAATATTGTTGGAGGAGATCAGAAAACATCAACTTCGTCGTTAAGGATCATCTCGGTTATCTTCTCAATGTTTTCAAGCCAGTTGTTAGCAATGTTCCAGAAATCTTTCTTGTACTTTTCTATGTTTACACCTTTGGCAGGTATTAGCTGTACGCTTGCAACCTGTGGCTGGTCAATAGGCTTTCCAATCTGGGAGACAATTCTAACATGCGCCTCCCTTATATCTCCGCCAGCTTCCTTAACAATATCCTCGGCTATTTTGAATGCAAGAATGTTGTATAGCTTACCAACATGGGTAACAGGATTCTTTCCTGCGGAAGCTTCCATGCTCATGGGTCTGTAGGGTGTTATGAGCCCGTTCACCCTGTTTCCTCTTCCCACCGATCCATCGTCTCCATTCTCCATGCTCAGGCCAGTAACGGTCAGGTAGTATATGTTTTCCTCAGGGATGTCCCCTGTGTTTATGAAGTATTTAACTTCCTTTTCG
>JALSPD010000160.1 GCA_026986135.1 DHVE2 group archaeon | reverse complement strand
GCCTTCACGGAATTTTATTACCGCAAAATCCCCAATTTCTCTTAGATTTTTCACATGGGTGCCCTTACATGCGGATATATCGTGACCTTCAATTTCTACAATTCTGATGATATCATCTTTAATTCGCTCCCAGTTGATTCTCAAAAGGGGATAGTTTCTGGCGTCCTCCCTTTTTATCCATCTTGCATTCACTTCTCTTCCCTCTTTTATAATTTCCCTCGTTTTTTCCTCAGCCCATAACACATCTTCTGTTTTTATTTCGCCTGTGAACACGATTGTGGATATATTGTCAAGCGCGATTTTAACCAATCTTGCCCCTCTCATCTGAAGAAACCTGAAAAATGCATGCTCTGCAGTGTGGGCTTTCATCATGTGATACCTTTTTTCCCAGTTTACTTCAATAAATATCCTCTCTGCGTTGCATTCCCCATCAATCCTGTGCCAACCCTCACCAATATGTTTTATATTAATCGTTCTGTCATTGCATCTTGCAATACCCTCATCTGGCGGTTGTCCTCCACCGCCTGGATATAGTGGAGTTTTATCAAGAAGAACAAGGCCATCCTTCCTTGCTATTATCCTTGCCTCTGTGTCCTTTATGTAGTAATCCTCATAATATAGGGGTTGCATAAACCCAATAAAGGAAAGAAGGATAAAAAGTTACCCTGTCCACAGGTAGTTCTCAGGAATCTTTGTTGCGTAGCTCTCTCCGAATAGGAAAACATCGTCCAGATAAACTCCGTGAGGATCATCAGAGTGGCTGGGATCCCATGTTTGCGGATCTGAGGCATTTGTTACAACGCGGAATCTCATAAGTATAGTGGTTCCTGCCCAACCACTTAGATCGCAGTTTATACGCAGAAGCGTACTTGCGGCAACCCAGTCATAGTGATTCGCCTGTCCATCATCGGGTACTCCAGCATATCCTCCATGGCCACTTGAGCCCCATCCTATTCTAACGCCGTATGTAATAGGTTCCCAGGAAATACCATTATCGTCGCTAACCTCAACTCTTACTGTCGCTGGTGGCAGTCCCGCTGATGGATCAAGGTTGAAACGGATCCAGAATTCCAATGTGGCATTTCTTGCAGATGTAAGATCAATTTGTTTAGTTATAAGGGACGAATCAACACCCTGTGGAAGGTTTCCATTGGTGTTTGTGTCGTTGTACACCCATGCATGGTCACCAGAATGTGCACCTACAGGATCATTGGTGGAAAGATTTGCAATTCTCCAGAGATCGTATATACCATCACCTATTACTTTTATCTTAACATCATCCAGATACCATCCCATCTCTTGATGCCACCCGCCATTTGCAGACATGCCACCGTATTGAGCCATCACAAATACTATCCTTATCTCCTTGAAATTCCCTATGTAGCGGGATAGGTCTGCCTCTACATACTCCCATTCAAAGGTTCCACCACCACTGCGCCCATTGAAGCACCAGTATGGAAGCTCCCCGTTTCTATCTCTCCATATCCATGCATCTTTGTTCACTTCATCAAACTTTAGGTTTCCAGTGTAAGGCTGTTTTGGTTTGATATATACTAGATGCTGTGAATCCCACGACCAGTGTATTCCATCTTCAGAACCCCAGAGATACAGGAATCCTCCGTTT
>JALSPD010000159.1 GCA_026986135.1 DHVE2 group archaeon | reverse complement strand
TTTGAGGAGGTATGGTGTTGCGAGGGAGGAGATTATCACGTATATTATGGTTGTTGCTATAATTGCAGATCCCACCGCTGGTGGAAATATCCCACTTGCGTAGGCAAGGGATGCAATAACAAGTGCCACCTCCATCTCGGGAGTCATGCCCACACCCACGCGAAGAGAATCCTTAATTGAAAGTCCCGAAAGTTTTGCTCCAAGTCCGCAACCCACTATTTTTCCAAGGAACACCAAGGGTATTATTCCGAGGATGGTTATGTTGAACTCTGAGAGAAGCTTGAAGTCAACCAGTATTCCGACCTTTACAAAGAAGATCGGGATAAATATTGCGTAGGCAATTGCTCGCAGGGGATTTATTATTTTTCTTTCCTGTGAGGACTGCCCTATTAAAAGCCCTGCAAAGAATGCGCCTGTTATGGTGGCTATATGTGCCATCTGCGCAAAGAAAGCAAAAAGTAGCATAATACCCACTGTTATGCTTACAAGACCGTAGGGCGTGTGGAGGAAAAGGTCCGTTCTGTTCATCACCCTTTCTATAACATTGTATTTTGCGAGGATGTAAAGAATGGCAAAGAATATAACTATGCCTGCAATGAGCTCAACCAGCTCCCCCTGGCTTAGAACAACAGTTACCAGAATTATGCCAAAGATATCATCAGCCACCGCAGCTGCAAGGATGGTGTTACCAACCTCTGTGTTTAGTATTTTCATATCCATCATTGTTCTGACAGTTACCCCCACACTTGTTGCTGTGAATATGGTGCCAAATACCATCGCCTGAATGAAATTGAAACCCACCAAAATTAAAGAAAAGGTAAAGCCCATCATAAAGGTTGTTAGAACCCCGAAAACACCAACAAATGTGGCTCCTTTACCACTTTTTTTGAAATCCTCAATGTTTGTTTCAAGTCCTGAGATGAAGAGAAGAAATATTATACCCATATCCGCAAAAAAATCAAAGGCGGGATGATCTATATCTAGGTTGAGAGAGAAACTGTAGTTTACCATAGTTATCTGTGATGGAAGTATGAATGCAAGAAGTGAGAAGAGGATGCCTATCAGTATCTCGCCTATCACTGGTGGTTGATTTCTCCTTAAGAATATTTCGTCCACAATCTTGACCATTATCAGTGCAATGGCCAGCTCAAGGAGCATTGCTATTCAACTCCACCCATACCTTTATGAGTTCAAGGATGTTAAGATCACCAATAACATGGAGTTCTTCGTCAACCACAGGGATCTCCTTAAGATTATTTTTGAACATCTTTATGAGGGCTGATTTTAGGGACTCGTCGTCCTTCACATACACAGGAGGGAGCATTATGTCCTTTGCAAGGGTTTCGCCACTCAACAAAAGTGGGAATCGGTAGGTTATGTAGTCCTGAGGTATCATATCAAAGTATATGTACTGCACAAGCTCAATGACAGGTATAATGCCAACAAGTTTATCTTTGGAATTGACAACATAGACAGATCTTGTTTTTGGGTCCCTTATTATCTCCCGGGCCACAGTTAAAAGGGAATCATCCTCGTGCACAACAGAGGCTTCCTGGGTTATAAGTGTACGAATACTCTTTACAGTGATCTTTTTCATTGTACGGATATGCTCTTTTTAAAAATTAACTTTTTCCCCCATATTATTATGAGTGGGGCCGACCGGATTTGAACCGGCGACCTCCCGGTTATCAGCCGGGTGCTCCAACCATGCTAAGCTACGGCCCCAGCATGGTGCGTATATGCTCACAATATTTAAATTTTATTTTCAGACGGTTTTGACTCCATTCATCGGGATGCACACTATCAAATCTGATATTCAGCGGATAATTTTAATATTTTATTGCGTTAGTATATCTTATCATGTCAGGCGGCATGGTTAGGATCTGCGATGAAATGCCAATCCCGATCCTACTTCTGGACCGTAATTTAAATGTGATTGGGACAAACAGAAGTTTTACTGAACTCACCGGATTGAGAGATTCTGATTTATCTGGAAAATCTCTTTTTTATTTCCTGGGACCATCCTACGGCAAAAAGATCAAATCCACTATTAAAGATGGTGCCCGCGAATTCACTTTTGATGATATTGTTGAGCTTCCCGATGTCGCACCTGGTAAGTGGTTTCATATGGTTTTAAAGCCCATGAACGGTAAGTTCGTTGTCTCTTTTACCGAAATAACATCCGTTGTAAGTGCGCATAGAACACTGAAACTTAGAAACAACGAACTTGAAGCAATATACTCCTTTGTAAATTCAATAGGAGGCACCCTTGAACTTGAGGAAATATATGAGATTGCGTACAGAGAACTATCCAGGATAATTCCAGCAATGGACGCATTCATGATTGCCCTTGTGGATTATGAGGAGAAGACGATATATCTTGAGTACACAGCAGGACCATCAGGTAAATTTGATAAGAGAAAGGCTCCTCTGGATGAAAAAGCATCTCTGACGGGATGGGTGGCGTTCCATGGAATGGAACTTTATATAAGAGATATGAAAAATGATCACCTACCCTCAAATTTCAGGGTGATTGGGGAATTTATGAATAGCTGGCTGGGCATCCCTTTGAAGTATCGTGGTGAAATTCTGGGGGTTATGAGTGTGCAGAGTAGAAAGGAGAATGCTTTCACGGAGTATGATATCAAGCTCCTCAGGTTGATTGCAGCGCATCTTGCAATGGTAATTTACAATGCCCGCATTTACGGCAAATTGAAGGAAAGCGAGGAGAAGTACCGTACCCTTGTAAACACTAGCCTTGTGGCGATAGTGACGGTTGATATGAATTACACCATTACCTTTGTGAATGATGCCCTTGTTAAAATGCTGGGCTATAAGAAGGAAGAGCTACTGGGAAAAAAGGTTTTTGAATTCATTCCAGAGGATCAGCATGAAAAGATAAGGTTAAGGTTTAAAAGGAGAAAGATGGGCTTTTCAGACACCTATGAAACTGAACTTAGAAAGAAAGGTGGGGAGAGGGTGCCCGTGCTGATATACGCCTCTCCACTAAAGGATAGAGATGGCAGAATTACAGGGGTTCTCGCAACGATCACGGATGTATCGCCCCTTAAACAGCTGGAAGAGGAGCTTAGAGAATCGCGGGCTTTAAAAGAATTGCTTCTCCACACCGTTGCTCATGATCTTAAGACCCATCTATCCGTTGTCCTTGGTTATGTGGAGCTCCTGAGGGAGGAGTACGATGAGGAATACATTGCGTCCATTGAGGAAACGGTTAAAGATGCGGTGAATTTGATAGAGAGCATACGCTCACTTTCAAAGCTTGATGCCGAATCCCTAACCCGGGCCAGAGAGAGATTTACCCTGCGTTCAGTAATTTCCGCAGCACTTTCCGTTGTTAAGAAAAAATATCCAAATAAGATAGTAAGGGTGGATATAGGCGAGGTGGAAATATGCGGATATCCAGATCTCATGCGAGAAGTTTTCTCCAATCTTCTAATCAACGCCTTCAAATACGGAGCCAGTAGGGTAGATATCAAATCTGAGATCACAGGAGGATTTGTAAGGGTTAGTGTTTCGGATGATGGACCAGGAATACCCGATGAGCGGAAAGAGGAGATTTTTTCCCCCTATGTGAGTCTTTCCAGATCTGGATCGGGTATTGGCCTTTATATAGTGCAGAAGGTTGTTACTCTGCATGGGGGCAGGGTTTGGGTTGAGGATAACAGGGATGGTGGAAGCGTTTTTGTTATGGAGATCCCTCTATGTCCATAGCGAAATTTTTATTAGTGTCCCAGCCATAGCCCAATGGTGATTGCATGATTGAGAAGTTCCACTGCAAGCTTGTGAGCTGGAATGACATAGAGAGGTGGAGCAAGGACATTGTAAGGAAAGTTAAAGAGAGCGGATACAACCCTGAGATTGTCATAGGTCTTGCACGGGGAGGTCTGGTTCCAGCCAGGTTGATGGCAGACTACCTGAATATAAAGGATCTTTACGCAGTAAAAACTGAGCATTGGGGAGTTACAGCTACGCCAGATGGTCAGGCAAAACTGGCGCAGGGGCTGCAGGTTGATATTTCAGGTAAAAGGGTGCTTGTGGTAGACGACATAACCGACACAGGGCAGAGTTTGAAGCTTGCCGTGAGTCACATTGAGGCTCAGAATCCCGAGATAATAAAGACTGCCACCCTTCTGCACATAACCCATTCCAAGTATGTTCCAGATTATTATTCTGAGGAGGTCCCGGAGGAAAACTGGACATGGTTTATCTTCCCATGGAATGTTTACGAGGATCTCAGGAACCTCATACAGAAAACACTTTACAGACCAAAGAGCGAGGATGAGGTAAAGGAGTCTCTGATGGAGCAGTTTGATATAGATGTGAAAATGGAAGTTGTGAGGGAGGTTCTTGATGATCTTAGCGAGAGGGGGATCGTTAAAAAAGTGGATGGCCTGTGGGAGCTGGTAAAATGAAGCGGTTAAAGGAATCACTTGAAAACGCACCTGTGATTATGAAAGGTGATTATCCTTACTTCATACATCCTCTCACAGACGGAATTCCCGAGATTGATCCTGCGGTGCTCAAGGACGCAGTTAATGAGATAATCCGTCTGGTTGACATAGATTCTTTTGACAAGATACTTACCGTGGAGGCAATGGGCCTTCCTATTGGAGTTGCCCTAAGCATGGTGGTGGATAAACCGATGACAGTTATTCGTAAGAGACCCTACGGTCTTCCAGGGGAGGTGGAGGTATCGCAGAAAACAGGTTATTCCTCGGGGAAGCTGTACATAAATTCCGTGGGTCCAGAGGATACTCTGCTTCTCGTGGATGATGTTCTAAGCACAGGGGGCACGATGGTGGCTGTGGTTGATGGCATAAGACGAATAGGTGCAAAGATCTCAGATATAGTGGTGATAGTAAATAAGAACCGCAACATTGAGGAAATTGAAAGAAAGGTAAATATGAAAATCAAAACACTTGTGAACATAGAGATTAAGGATGGTAGAGTGCACATAATTGATTAAAGTGTCTTCTCTATTATTTGATCAATCTCCTCCTGAAATGTCTCGTACATTGACTTGATTATCTCTTCCCTCAGTTCGGGTGGCAGGGTTATTACTCCAAGCTCTGCATAAGCCTTTATCAGTTTGGTAATTGCTTCCGATTCTTTTACCTTTGCCTCCACATAGCCCAGCATGGCATCCCTTATTTCCTCGCGAATTTTCGGGTTCTTTTCAAGTTTATCACGCAGATAGGATTTTATCTCATCCTTCATCAGGTCCCTCACAGCCTCCATGAAGAGATCTTCTGAAGGGAGAAGCCCCTCCGATTTCTTTATCAGTTCCTCTATATTTCTGATCATAGGGATCAATATCTCTCTGGGCTATATGAACATTTCCCCTTATGGTTAGCGTTGGTGAAGCACTCCAAAAAAATTTATATTTTCACTTCATAGTCCCTATGTGAAAAGACCCCCCAAGAAGAGCCTCCTCACAGTAATCGAAGAACTGAACAGGGCAGAGAAGAGAAAGAAGAATGTTTTCATGCCACTTGAACGCAATTTCTATCGTAACATGGCCAAAGCATTTGAAGAGATGCAGATGGAAATTGAGGAGCATATACTCAAAAAAGAAATGGAACGTGCAGTGGAGTTATCCTCAGAACTCAGCAAAGCACGGAATCTCTACGATGAGTTTCTTGAATTAAGGATAAGAAAAATCCTCCTTGCTGCAGTCACGCCTTCAATGGTAACAAAGAACCTTACAAGGGAGGAGCTTGCTTTATACTCAGATATAAAGGCAGTCATTGAGAACTTCAAAAAATCCGTCCTGGGTGAGGAGCCCATTGCTATGGAGGAGGTGCAACCCTCAGCGTCATTATCCGTGGGTTCTTCCCACTCAACACCTGAAACTCCAGTATCCCTTGATAACACCTCTCAAAATGTGAAGTTCATAAAGAATGAAGAACCCGATAGTTTTGTGCTTGTTAGGGTGGTTGCACCAACTTTTAGGGTTGCCTGGGTGGATGGTAGCAATGTCACACTTAGAAAGGAGGATGTCCTCCACATGCCGGAGAAGATGTACCGCATTCTTCTCAAGAGGGAGAAAGTCGTAGCCATAAAATTGCCAGAAAAAACCCGCTGAATTTTATTTCAAAGGATGCTCACTAAAATTTAAATAATCGTGGAATATAGCATTTTGAGGTGATGTTCATGTGGAATGGTCCGTTGAAGAAGCTGGACTCATATCGCTGGGAGATACCAGCGAATTACAAGCCGGGTATGAAGGTCCCTGGCATAATTTATGCAACTCCCCAGATGATTGAGCAGATAAAGAAGGATAACGCTCCTGAGCAGGTTGCAAATGTTGCCACGCTTCCAGGCATTGTAAGGGCTAGCATGGCGATGCCCGATATCCACTGGGGTTACGGATTTCCAATAGGCGGAGTCGCGGCTTTCAGCGAGGAGGATGGAATTATTTCTCCTGGAGGTGTGGGCTACGATATAAACTGCGGTGTGCGCCTTCTGAGAACTGATCTCAGGGAAGAGGAAGTACGCAAGAAACTGAAGGAACTCATAGACACTATTTTCCTCAATGTTCCCTCGGGGGTTGGCGAGAAGGGCAAATTGCGCCTGAGTGTAAGGGAATTGAATGAGGTTCTTGACCGTGGTGTGAAATGGGCTGTTGAGCATGGATACGGTTGGCACGAGGACCTTGAGCGCATAGAGGAGGGTGGAAGCATAAGGTACGGGGACCACACCAAGGTGAGCGATAAGGCAAAGAAGCGTGGCGCACCGCAGCTTGGGACTCTTGGTGCCGGAAACCACTTCCTTGAGGTGCAGAAGGTGGATAAAATATTCCTGCCTGATATTGCAAAAAAATTCGGTATAGTTGAGGAAGGGCAGGTAATGGTGATGATCCACACAGGATCCCGTGGGCTCGGGCACCAGGTTGCAACGGATTATATTCGCGTCATGGAGAATGCAGCCAGAAAGTATGGTATCAAGCTTGTGGACAGGCAGCTTGCCTGCGCTCCAGTTAAAAGCAGGGAGGCGGAAGATTACTTTGCAGCGATGAGTGCTGCTGCGAACTTTGGATTCACAAATCGCCAGCTCATCATGCACTGGGTTCGTGAGTCATTTGCGAAGGTATTTGGGGAGGATCCTGAAGATCTGGGGATGCAGCTTGTTTATGGTGTTGCTCACAACATTGCCAAGCTGGAGGAGCATACTGTGGACGGAAAAAGAATGCGTGTTTATGTGCATCGCAAAGGAGCAACGAGGGCATTTGCAGCAGGGCGCGAGGAATTGCCACAGATTTACAGGGATGTGGGACAGCCGGTTTTGATCCCTGGGGACATGGGTACAGCATCCTATGTTCTTGTTGGAACCCAGAGGGCTATGGAAGAGACCTTCGGCTCCACATGCCATGGGGCTGGCCGG
>JALSPD010000158.1 GCA_026986135.1 DHVE2 group archaeon | reverse complement strand
AGGAGCAACCATGTATGCATGGTGGTGGCTTTTGCCTCCAGGTTTGGCAATAACATTGATATCATTAGGTTTCTATTTAGTTGGTCGCGCATTTGATGAAATACTTAATCCTAGGCTTAGAAAGAGGTGATTATAGTGAAAAAATTGCTTGAAGTTAAAAACCTGTCAGTGCACTATAAAATACAAGCAGGTTGGGTCTATGCGGTAGATGGTGTTAATTTAGAGGTTAATCATGGAGAGACACTGGGCTTAGTGGGTGAATCCGGATGCGGAAAGACAACTACTGGGTACGGAGTAACTCAGCTTCTTCCGTCCAATGCATATATAAAAGAAGAGAGTAAAATAATCTTTGAAGGTAAGGACTTAGTGAAACTGGGGACACATCCTAGCAAAAAATATGAAGGATATAGAAAAATTGAAGAGTATAATCCAGAAATGCGAAAGTATCGCTGGGCCAAAATATCCATGATTTTTCAAGGAGCTATGAATGCTTTTAATCCTGTTTATAAAGTGGGGGACCAGATAATTGAGGCAATTCTTGCCCATGAGAATATGACCAAACAGGAGGCCCTTAAGAGAGTAGAGGAATTGTATAGGCTTGTTGGAATACCAAAAGACAGAATTAATAACTATCCTCATGAGTATAGTGGGGGAATGAAACAGAGAGCTATGATTGCAATGGCGCTTGCTCTAAATCCTGATTTGATAATTGCAGATGAACCAACTACAGCTCTGGATGTGGTTACCCAAGATAGAATATTGGGTGAAATGGTAAGACTTCAAAAGAGGGAAAAAATTGCGATGATTCTTATCACTCATGATGTTAGCGTTGTTGCAGAGATGGCACATAAAATAGCGGTTATGTATGCTGGGAATTTAGTTGAAAAAGGTACGGCGAAGGAGGTATTTAAGGAAACTGCTCATCCATACACGGAGGCGCTTCTTAATGCATTTCCAAGTATAAAAGGAGAGAAGAAGAGGTTAAAAGCCATCCCTGGCAGTCCTCCAGACCTTGCTAATCCTCCTAAAGGTTGCAGATTTGCACCGAGATGTCCATACGCTAAGGATATATGCTTAGAGCAGGAGCCTCCTGTTGTTGAGATATCTCCTGGCCATTATTCAAAGTGTCATTTCGCAGAAGAGCTTTACGGAGAGTTGGGTGGTGAGTAAAATGGATGCTGAAAATGGAGATAATAGAAAAGTGGTTATAAGCGTAAGAAATCTCAAAAAATACTTTGAGCTTCATATAGGTATGTTTAAATTCTGGGGTGAACCCATTTATGTAAAAGCGGTGGATGGAATATCTTTTAACCTTCATGAGGGCGAAATAATAGGTATGGTTGGAGAGTCTGGTTGTGGCAAAACCACAACAGGGAGACTACTTACAAGATTGGAAAATCCCACCTCCGGTCAAGTAATATTTGAAGGAAAGAATATAGCGGAGTTAAAGGGAAAAGATCTTAAATTTTATAGAAGAAACGTTCAGATGATATTTCAGGATCCCTACGAGTCTTTAAACCCTAGATTTACAGTTCAAAAGACAGTTATGGAGCCTTTGCTTGTTCATGGAATTGGTGACACATACGATGACCGAGTTGAGTTAGTAATTAAAGCTTTGGAGGATGCAGGTCTTAGGCCTGCGGAGGAGTACCTCTCCAGATTCCCTCATGAGCTATCAGGTGGTCAGAGGCAAAGGGTGGCTATTGCTAGAGCTTTAGTTTTAAGGCCTAAATTCATAGTTGCGGATGAGCCGGTGTCAATGCTGGATGTCTCCATACGAGCGGGAGTTATGAATCTTATGTTGGACTTGAGAGACAAATACAATATACCCTACATATTCATCACACATGACATAGCTGTTGCAAGGTATATGTCTGATAGAATTGCAGTGATGTACTTGGGTAAAATTGTTGAAATCGGAGAGACGGATGAAGTTATATTTAATCATGCACACCCATACACAAAAGCTTTGATTTCAGCAGTACCTGTGCCAGATCCAGAACATAAGCATGGTCGCGTTGAGATAAAGGGCGAGATTCCAAGTCCAATAAATCTTCCAAAAGGATGCAGATTCTGGCCCAGATGCCCCTACGCCAAGAAAGGAATATGCGATGTAAAGGAACCACCACTCAAGGAAGTTGCACCGGGGCACTTTGTTGCGTGCCACTTTGCAGAGAAGTTCTACGAGGAGGATATAACTGAAGAGACTGTGGAAGTATGAGTGGATGATGGATAAAATAAAAATAGTATTTATTTTCTTTGTATTTTTATCTTTAACATCGTTAATATCTGGGATTTTATCTGGTGTAAATCTAGCGGATATTGAAAAAAGTAGAACTCTTCTGATTGAGCAAAATCCAGAAAATGTAGAATTTAGAGTCTCTTACAACTCTTCCTGTTATGTGCCGGAGTTGAAATTTGAAATTGTAAATAATGGGCGTTTCTCTTTCAAAATAACAAAGATAGTTTGGACGGTGTATCTTATCAATAACTCTAAGAGATATCAGGCAAACGAGTATTCAGATTACAGCATGAATTATATAGTGCTTGTAAATCCAATCTCATCTGCGATTATAGATTTAATTGACAGGAATACTACCAAGCTGTGGTGCAGTTATGTTTTGCATAACTTACTTTGGATTATTTCTCATGAGAGATCTAATAAAGCTTTGTGGAGTTACACATTAACTATTATCGGACAGATTGGAAATTTTAATGGAGACATGTACAAATAGAGTTACCGCACATGGTATTTATGGAAAATAGCAGAGGTGAATATATATCATGAGGGAACTGATGTTGCACCTTAAAGATTTATTAAAGCTGTTAGGGTATGGAGTTTTAGTATCTCCCATGTATGC
>JALSPD010000157.1 GCA_026986135.1 DHVE2 group archaeon | reverse complement strand
ATCGCCATTCCTCACATTCATACGGCCTGATGGAGTGGAAGGGAACATAACAGTGAAATTCTGGGCAGGTTACGAGCCACCAAAGCAGGTTGATTATACAGGAGTATTGTTGATTCTGGGAATCGTCACATTTATGGTTGCTGTTGCATATATCGTTTCAAAAAGATTGGTGTATGGAAAGAGGAGGAGAGAATGAATGCGGTAAGAGTGGATAAAATAAATGTGTGGTATGGAAAATTCCAGGCGTTGAAGGATGTATCATTTGAGATTCCCACAGGAAAAGTGGCGGGATTGCTTGGTCCAAACGGAGCTGGTAAAACCACGCTCATAAAAAGCATGCTTTCCCTGTTACCGTATAAGGGCGAGATAAAATTTTTTGGCAGACCATTGAATAAAAGAGAGGTGGGCTATATAAGTGAGAATGAAGGGCTTTACGAATGGATGAGTGTTGAGGAATATCTTGAATATTTTAGCAGGCTTTACGGAGTACCGACAAAAATGGTGGAAGAAGTGATAGATATAGTTGGACTTAAAGAAAATAGAGATAAAAAAATAGGATCTTTATCAAAGGGCACGAAAAGAAGGGTTAGTATAGCAAGATCCATAATCCACAACCCGCGGATAATCATAATGGATGAGCCATTAAGCGGGCTGGATCCGCTGATAAAGAAGGAATTGACGGAGTTGATAAAAAAGGTAAGTGGCGAGAAAACATTCATAATTTCATCCCATCAGTTGAGGGATATTGAGGGAATTTGCGATTGGCTTATATTGATAAAGAATGGAGAGATTGTTGATTATGGAGACCCGGAGAGTATAATTAAAAGGTATCGTCCTCTAAGGGAGATCGTTTTTACAGTTGAGCCACGTGATGTGGAAAAGGTGAAAAACATTATGGATGTAGAGGGTGTTGAAAGTTTAGAAGTGAAAAACAATACTATAATTGTCAAATTTTCCGGAAACTCCGATGATATTATTTTTGAAGCACTTTTAAAAAATGGTATAAAATTCAACCTCAAAACGGATTCTCTTGATTCCATATATCGGGAGGTGTTTAAATGAATACCGTGATTTTCAAAGAATCGGTGGTTAGATCCCTCAGAGATTTTTCATTTTTTATTCTCACAGTCATAATTACAGGCATAAATCTTTTTCTTTACCTCACCTATCATTTTCAGTCCTTCGGAATAGATCGGTTTTTATTATGGCTCACATTTATGTTTGATATACTTGTGGTAATGGCTTACTCCGGCTATCTCTCCAGCAAATTGTTTATACGGGAAATAGAGCGCAAAAGTATGGAGATATTGTTTCTCACACAATCGGGAAAGATAGGAACTTACATGCAAAAAACATTGGCTGGATATTTTCTCATCTTTACAATATCATTCATCGCATTCTTTCAGCCGATAGTTACAATGTTTAATTTTGGAACTGTACCCTTGTTGTTCATTTACTGGAGTTCAATCTATTTTTTAATATCACTCATATCTGGAATTTTCGTGTTCTCATTGAGTAATGCGGTTGGATTTGCTTTAAAAAAGTCAATATACTCTATGCTTGGAGTGTCTTTTTACATAATCATATCGTTTTTCACACTTGCCCTTATTCCGCTCCAGTGGAACAACGATTTTGATATTATGGCATGGATAACAGTATTTCCATTCATGGCCAGTAGATTTGCGTTTTTAGCCACCGAGGCCTATGGTACTGTTCCACCAAATATACTAATTCTCGCTGTTTTGGGCATCGTTTGGATTGTTATCATTGAAAATACTTTATGGGAGGTGAAAGTATGAAAATGCTTCCTGCAATTATTTTCGTTCTAACGCTATTAATTTTGGCAAATTACAGCCATGCTCAGGAGAGAAATAATGAGGAAAAGGATTACAAAGATTTTATCAATCTATTTTTGCCCTCAAATAATATGGTTTTCATATTTAATTTCACACCAGAAAAAATAGTTATGCATCCTGGAGAGATAGAGCCCATTAAGTTTCAGATAATAAAGATGAATAGTTCTGTTAGAATAGGTTTTTATATCCGCATGATAATATCAAGTTCAGATTGGGAGCCGGAAGAGTATTATCTTCCAGAATATCAGGACATGTGGCACAGAATACATTATTTCAATGATTGGCTCTGCAACACCTGGCCTCTCACAACCAATGTCTACTGGGATAATTTCAGAACTTTGCATTTCAGAGCAGGGATGAATAATCTAACTGCAACATTCAAATTCACTGTATATCAGAGAACTGAAATACATATAACTGTGATTGCCCGTCCTGAGAACAAAACTTTATGGGTTCCTGTTGGAGGATATGGAAATATAAAAATCATAGGAGATATACCATTATACCAGAAGTATTCCCTTTACATGTATCCTTTTGCAGCAGATTTGATAATTTTATTCACTACCGCTTTTTTACATCGGAGATTTAAAAGAAGAGGTGCAGTAAAGAAAACGGCTAAATGAAGACAGATGCTGCATATACCTATAACCCTCTGGGAATTATAATTTTATGAATAAAGTACCTCTATGGAACACAAACACAGCCATGGTTATGCACTGTATTAAAAATATCTGAAGAATTCTGCTTTGTCGCATAAGTAGGGGAAAACATGAAATATAAGGAGCGGATTATGGAAACATGTTTAAAAACGAGAGATGGAAAGAATACAACGATAGGCTGGTGAAGAGAGGAGAGATACTGATGACTTAGAATTTTTGAGAAGGGAAAGCCAGGAATTGAATAAAATGAATGAGAATAAAAGGGGTAGGCCGTACCGCTATTCAGAGAGTTTGTTCAAATTTTTAGAATGTTTTTATGCTTTCGTGAAAAATTATCGCATTATTGAAGGATTGTGCCGAGCATTGAGAAAGATAATTCCAAATTTTCCCACTCCAGATCACTCAACCATTCACAGAAGATTGAAAGCAGAATTGTCCAATGATAAAATAGCTGGAAATATGCTAATAGTAGATTCAACAGGGTTTCGATTGGGAAGAACAAATGAGTATGTTGAGTATCGTCACAGATTGAGGAGAAGAAAAAAATGGATTAAGTTGCATATAATCACGGATAGTAAGAAAATAGTGCGATTTATAATAACTAAAAACAATGTTGGTGATTCTCCAGCTTTCAGAGAGATGTTTAAAACATTGAAGAATGAGTTGAAAGATGTGGATATTCTACTTGCGGATTCAGCCTATGATTCCCGTGAGAATTTCAATATCATCTCGCAGTATGGAATCAAGCCCCTCATCAAGGTTCGTAAAAACTCATCCACCCTGTCAAAAGGTTCGCCGTCCAGAAGATTAGCTGTTAGAGAACAAAGAGATGCAATGTGGAGCAAAAAATCTGGATACACTAAGAGATGGCTCGTGGAATCCATCTTCTCATCTATCAAAAGACTATTTGGCGAGACTCTTTCTTCTCGTAGGTTCTCTTATGCTCTCAGAGAACCCGCTATCCTTGTCTCTCTTTTCAATCTATTTCACTCGCTTTAAGCCCTTTTTTCTTATACCCTATTCTTTACCTCTCATTATTCTCCATTCTACATTGATTTATGCGACAGAGCAGAAGAATTCAGAAAGATTAAAATAATAAAGATCCATACAATTGCATGTTCAACTGGTTTAGAAGAAAAAAGAGCCCTGAGCGCTGCGTTGAGGAGATTGTGAATAAATATTTTGACTCCCCTCAAGGAATGAGCGATGAGGATTACTCCAAGCTGAAGGATTGCCTTGAGAACTGGAACGAGCATAACAATCCGATGTACCTTGGAGCAATGGCCTATGTGCGCTATCGCGAGGGTGCCCTCAACAAGATGTGGGACTACATTGAGAAGGACCTCCATCTTGATCTCGGTGATGAGGAGCATGGCGCTTTTATTCCTGCAATGTTCGCGGATGTTGATCCAAAATTGAGATACGAAATCCTCCTTAAGATTCACAGGCATCTAAACTCGCCGCTTGCCCTTGAGATAATGGCCCGCCTGGCAGAAGAGGTGGGGAAACGGGATGAGACAATCACCCTACTGAAGGATTACCTTGATAGAAATCCCGGCGATCGCAAGATACGCAAGGTGCTGGAGGAGCTTGAAGGATGAATGTCCTGATGGGTGTGGGAAACGACCTGCGGGGCGATGACGCCGTCGGGGTGTACATTGCAAAGAAATTCATGGATATTGCGCCCTCTGGATGGCATGTTATAGTGGCAGGGGAGGTACCCGAGGATTTCACATCTGAAATAAAGAAAATTCAGCCAGATTTGCTTGTGATTGTTGATGCCGCCATCATGGGTCTTGAACCGGGGGATTACAGGATAGTCCCAGAGAATAAAATAAGCAATGTGGCCTTCAGCACCCATGGGATGCCCCTCAGTTTTTTGATCTCGTACCTTCGTGACTATGTTGGAGAGGTCATTCTCATAGGCATAGAGCCAGAGAGCATGGAATTCGGAGTGGAGATATCCCAAAGAGTGCTGCATTCCGCGGAGCGCATACTTCAAATACTCCAATCTGGTGATGTTAGAAGCATTCCGAAGCTTTGATTACACGGAAATTTTCAAAAATTTTTCTTAATTCGCAAAGTTTCAATGCATAATATGGATTTTGAGATGCTTTATTCATCACAACAGATTCCACAAAAACACAAACTTCAACGAAAATAAAAATTAAAAAAACGAAAATCGCAACATTTATTAAGGTGTTTCGCATTATATCCATGATGTGTCTTGCGATTCCTGGAAAGGTGATAAAGATATGCGGATCAACTGCGATAATTGATTACGGAGGCGTGAGAAGGGAGGCACGAATAGATTTTGTTCCCGATGTGAAGGTGGGGGACTATGTGATAGTTCATACCGGATTTGCCATTGAGATATTGAAGGAGAAGGATGCGCTGGAAAGCATAAACGCGTGGATGGAAGTGCTGGGGGGTAATGATGAATAAGAGGAGCGCCCTAGCAAGGAGAATCGTGGAGGAAATAAACGAGATTGCCAGAGCCATCGGGAGAGAGGTAAGAATAATGGATATATGCGGAACCCACGAGGACACCATCAATCGCGGTGGAATAAGGGAGATTCTCCCAAGAAATATTCATCTATTCGCAGGTCCCGGATGCCCAGTTTGCATAACCCCCGTGGAGGACATAGCGGCCATGATGAAAATTGCCGAGCAGAAGGATATGATAGTAACCACCTTCGGCGATATGTACAGGATACCCACACCCCGCGGGAGTTTTTCAGATTTCAGAGCAAGGGGTTACGATGTCAGGGTGGTGTACTCCATATACGATGCCTATCGCCTGGCCCTTAAAAATGACAGGTTGGTTGTGCATTTCTCACCGGGATTTGAAACAACGACTGCACCCACCGCAGGCATCCTGTCGGAAGTGGTGGAGAGAAAAATTGAAAATTTCAGAATATACTCTGTGCACCGACTCACGCCACCTGCCGTTGAGTACCTGCTTAAAGAAGGAACGAGGATTGATGCCCTAATAACACCTGGGCATGTATCCGCGATAATCGGAGTAAGGGGCTGGAGATATCTCACCGAAAATTACGGGATTCCTCAGGTTATTTCCGGTTTTGATCCCCTGGATGTCCTCCTGTCAATCCTCATGCTTCTGAAGATGATTCAAGAGGGTAGAAAGGATATTGAGAACGAATACAGCAGGGTCGTGGAAGAAGATGGCAACATAGAAGCGCAGGAGAAGATTGAGAGATTCTTCACAGTTAGAGATGCAAAATGGCGAGCCCTCGGGATTATCCCGAAGAGCGGGCTTTATTTGAGAGACGAATATCAATGGCTTGACATAAGAAGCGAAATTGATGCTCCAGCAATGGAACTCCCTGATCTTGAAGCAGGTTGCAGGTGCGGAGAAATACTGCGCGGGCTTGCATTGCCCGATGAATGCCCTCTTTTTGGGAGAGTATGCACCCCCAGCACTCCAGTGGGACCATGCATGGTATCCAGCGAAGGTACATGCAGTGTGTTTTACAAATACCGAAAACGCGGAATGGGGGCGATGGAAAATGGCGGTTAAACTCATGGTAAGCGGGGTGGTGCAGGGGGTTGGATTCAGGCCATTCATTTACAGGATTGCAAAACGCTACTCTCTGAAGGGTTATGTTCGCAATCTAGGCGATGCGGGTGTGGAGATTGTGATAAGCGGCAGAAGTGAGAATGTTGAGAAGTTCATACATGCGATGGTGCACGAAGCCCCTCCCCTGGCAAGGGTTGAAGGAATCAGGAAAGAGGATGTGAAGGAGGACGGGTTTTCAGAATTTATTATCTATCCCAGTGAATCCTCTGGAGCAGGGGGCAATTCAGTCATCCCGCCCGATGTCGCAATATGCGATGACTGTCTAAGGGAACTTTTTGATCCGGAAAATCCAAGGTACATGTATCCGTTCATCGTCTGCACCAACTGCGGACCAAGGTTTTCAATCATTGAATCTCTGCCATACGATAGAGAGCGCACATCAATGAGGGATTTCCCGATGTGTGAATTCTGCGAGGGCGAATACAGAGACCCACTGAACAGGAGGTATCACGCGGAGCCGGTTTGCTGTGAGGGATGCGGCCCGAAGTACAAATTGGTGGATTCTGAGGGAAATCTCATTGATGGGGAGCCAATCTCAAAGGCGGCGCATCTGATTGATTCTGGATACATAGTTGCCATAAAGGGCATAGGTGGGTTTCATATAGCATGCGATGCCAGAAGCGATGAAGTTGTGGATGAACTGAGAAAACGTCTGGGTAGGGAGCAGCAGCCCTTTGCTGTCATGGCAGGGGATATGGAAACCGTTGAGAAATTCGCATATATAGGGGATGAGGAACTGGAGGAGATGGTGAGTTACAGAAGACCAATCGTACTCCTGCGGAAAAAGGGATCGTATATCTCGGATCTCATAGCGCCCGGTTTGCACACTGTTGGGGTGATGCTCCCGTACGCGCCTGTGCATTATCTTCTATTTCACCATTCAAGGAGCGATGTGTATGTTATGACCTCCGCCAACTATCCCGATATGCCCATGGTGAAGGACAACGAGGATATAAGAAGGATAAAAGACGCGGTGGATTTCTTCCTGATACACAACAGGAGAATTGTGAACAGGGTTGATGATAGCGTTGTGAGATTTGTAAATGGAAAAAGGGCTGTGATAAGGAGATCCCGAGGCTTCGTACCGCTCCCCTTGGATATCCCCTACAGATACGAAGGCATTGCCATGGGTGCAGAGCTGATGAATTCGTTCAGCATGGCCCATGGTGGAAGAATATATCCAAGTCAGTACATGGGCAATACATATCGGATTGAGGTTGTTGAGTACATGAAGGAAGCGATATCCTCTCTGGGAAGGATAATCTCAATGGACGACCCGGAGATAGTAATGGTGGATATG
>JALSPD010000156.1 GCA_026986135.1 DHVE2 group archaeon | reverse complement strand
TTTCCGGTGGTTCAGGTGGAGGCATCTGTTCTTCATGGGGCATCTGCCCCTGCATGTTGTTGTTCGGGTCTTCCATTTTTTCACCCATTGCATATATGAACTCATAATATATAGTATTTTTCATAACAGCCTCTCTTATAATCACTGAATTCGCTAAACTTATATTGATGGTGCTATGTCCTGTGTACATGGCCACCAAACCAAAAGATGCCATGCTCTCCCTTGACATCAATGCGTGGATTGTAGAAAACAGGGATAAGATTGAGGGTGGATTCATCAAGAAGATTTATCAGGTGGGTGAGAGAGAATTCCTTTTAAAGATATACAAGGGAAAAACCCGTAGTTTATATATCTCCCTAGGTGGTTTCTTGTTTTTTGATGAGCGTGAAACACCTGAAACTCCAAGCATGTTTGTGATGTATCTGCGTAAGAGATTCAACAACAGGAAAATTTTGAGGTTTCAACAGATCAATTTTGACAGGATCGTAATCTTTGATGTTGGGGATTACAGCCTTATTTTTGAGTTGTTTGGGGGCGGTAATGTTATCGTGGTGAAGGACGGGGTTATTGAAAGGGCTTATGTTGAAAGAGAGTGGAGACATCGCTCTATTTTGCGTGGATATGAATACGTTCCGCCTCCTGGAGGTCATAATCCATTGCTTGAGATTGAATCTCTTTGTGATAATCTGTATGATAGTGGAAGAGATCTTGTTAGATTTCTTGCATCAGAGTATAACCTTGGAAGGTATGCCGAAGAGGTATGTTATCGTGCCTCGGTGGACAAGAATAAAAGGGAGCTTGATGATGAAGAATGTGAGAGGGTTAAGAATGCAGTTAAATCAATTTTTGATTTTGATGGCTGCTATCTATATTCTGATTTCTTCTCACCTGTACGGTTAATGCATAGGAGCGACGATTTCAAAAAATTTGATGATATGAACGAATGTCTTCGTGAATACCTTTCAAAGTTTCAGAGGATGGGTACAGAGGATCCAAAACTTTTAGCAATAAAAGAAATGCAGAGAAAGAAAATTGAAGAATTCAAAAGGGAGGAGGAGATAAATAGAAAAATAGGAGACACCATATATGCCCATTTTCAGGAAATAGAGGCGCTGTTGAACAGGGCCAGACGGGGTGAGATTAAGGTCACAAACAAGAGAATAACTGTAAATTTTGATGGAATTGAATTTTATCTCCATGTGGATAAATCCCCTGGAGAAAACGCAACATTGTATTATGAACGCGCCAAGAAGGCAAGAGAAAAGATAAAAGGTGCGATGAAGGCAATTGCTGAAATAGAGGAGAGAATAAAAAAGGAGGCACGGGAGAAGAAGAAAAAGGAAAAAAGGAAATCAAGGAGAAGGTTCTGGTTTGAAAAGTACAGGTGGTTTTTGAGTTCAGAGGGGCATGTGGTCATTGCAGGTAAGGATGCAAAAACCAATGAAGAGGTGGTGAAAAAGCACCTTGGAGACAGAGATCTTTACATGCATGCGGATATTCACGGTGCACCCAGCGTGGTCATAAAGGCAGACGGCCGAGATATAGGGGAAAAAACACTACAGGAGGCGGCACAGTTTGCTGTAAGTATGTCAAAAGCTTGGAATGCGGGTCTTGGTAATTTAAGTGCCTACTGGGTGTATCCCTCTCAGGTAAGTAAGATGGGAGAAAGCGGGGAGTATGTGGCAAAAGGTGCATGGGTCATACATGGGAAAAGAAATTACATACACAAGGTACCTCTCCGGCTTGCGGTTGGAAAAATAAACTATCAGGGTGTGGATCTTGTTATGTGCGGACCTGTGGATGCTGTTAGGGCCTACACCGATAAATACGTGATCATTGAGCCAGGAGAAGAAAAGAAGGAACGTGTGGCTAGGAAACTTTCAGAGATTTACGGAGTTCCGGTGGAGGAACTTCTTCATATCCTTCCCCCCGGGAAAATAAAGATTGTTAATCTCTGATACGAGATACTACCTGCTCACTCAACGCCTCTAATACCATCCTTTGCTATGTAGAATCTAACGGTTTTTCCCTCTTCCATAGAACGATGTTTAACAAGCACAGCTTCTCTGAATCCGTTGCCTATTTTCTTTAGCATAATTATTGTTTTGGCATTGTGATGTAGGGCATGTCCACCTATTGGCTTTATCTCACCTGTGCTGGTATCCATGTAGACCTGGTTGGTTACGAGAACGGCAATATTCATCTTTCTTGCGAGGGTATTTAGCACTGCGAGTTGCCATGCAAGGGATCTCTGTGTTCCTGTATCCTCCCCGACACCCCTTTCTGCCCGATAGTACTCTGTTAAAGAATCCACTATTACCAGAGGGATATCCTTCTTTCTCATAACGAGTGTAGCTACCTTTTCAATAACATCTGCCTGTTGAGAGAATTTGTACACCTTGTAAAAAATTATGTTTTTTGCCACTTCCTCCGTGGCGCCGAGCTGCCTCAATCTCTCCATAGATACACCTTCTGTATCCACGTAAACTACACTGTTGCCTGATTTTGCCACCATTACCGCTGTTTGTAGGCATATGTTTGTTTTTCCTGATCCAGCCTCCCCGTATATTTCAGTTATGCACCCTCTCTCAAATCCACCGCCAAGAAGTGAATCTATGGTGGAACATCCACTCGGTATTCTCTCTTCCACGGTGTTGCAATACACAGGGCATATAATAATGTTACCTATGTGAGAGTCCGTCAATTATATATTTATAACTTCAATTACCGTGTATGCTCAGGCTTGTGATATTTGATCTGGATCAGACCCTGATTGACACCTTGCCACGATTTCATAAGATATTCAATATGGCTCTACGACATTTTGGATGTCAGGAGGTTGGATGGAGCGAATTTGTGGATAAATACAGGGATGATACTCTCAATGATTATGTGTGCATCAACAAAAGAGAGTTCTGGGATTACTTTCTTTCTCATTACAACGATCTTTACTGTGAGAAGGATAGGCCCATAGAGGGCGCGTACGATACGCTTAAAACCCTGAAAAATCTTGGTAAAAATGTTGTAATAATAACTGGGAGGATGGTACCCTCTTCAGAGGTTTGGAAAGAACTTAAGAGATTCAACATGGATGGTTTTGTGGATTATGTATATACACGCAACGACAACTACTGCGATGGGCGAAGGAGAACAGAACTCATACTTGAAGCCATGAAAAAGTTCAATGTAGGTCCTGAGGAGACGGTATTTGTGGGGGATTACTGGCCAGATATGCAATCAGGGAGAGAAGCAGGAGTTTTTACGGTGGGCGTTCTTACTGGACACGAGAATGAGAAAAAACTCATTGATAACGGGGCCGATGCGGTAATAGAGAGCGTTGCTGATCTGATCCCTCTCCTGCGGGAGAGGGGATTAATTGACGTTTTGGAGTAATTTTCTAGTCAGAGTTTCAAATGCCTCATTTACATGCTCCCCTGTTTTTGCGCTTGTTATAATGTATCCTATTGCTCCCACAGCTTTGCTTATTTCCTCAAGGTATTCCTCTTCAACTGCCCATTCAAGATCACTCTTGTTAGCCACCATTATTATGGGTACCTTTTTTTCTATCACTCCCTCAGCGGCATCTATCCACTCTGTGAGGGATTCAATGGTTTCTTTTCTGGTTATATCACCTACAGCCATAAGAGCGTCGGATCCGTAGAAATATGATGTTTTCAAAATCTGTCTGAATGTTTCTTCTCCCATTATATCCCAGATCATGAGTACTGCATCATGATTGTCCACCGAAATCTCTTTTTTGTAAATGTTGGTACCTATGGTTTTAAGGTATTTATCGGAAAACACACCGTAAACATATCTTCTTATCAATGATGTCTTTCCCACACCCGGATCCCCCATCAAGCAAACCTTGAATTTGTACTTTGCCATATCACACCATACATTGCCGAGATATATTAATTTTTTGTTCAAATCATTACTTTTTCATAACGATAATCGTCGTTTTTAAATCATAAATCTTTTTATTTTCCTGCAGGATACTCCCCTATGGATACAGCTAACAGCCCAAAAATACTTATGGCTGAGAAATGTGTGGGCGAGATGGAAAAGTACCTTTCAAATCACAGGGAGATCAAAAGATCTGGAATACTTAAAGAGATAGCGTCAAAGATTATGGAGATAAAGTATTCTTACGCTGAGGTGGAGGATCTGAAAGAGTATCTGGAGGATCTGCGTAGAATGTGCTTGTCCCTCCTGAATCTTCTGGGGGGAAATAGCTGGGCAGTGAAGCTCAGAGAGATGAAGTACAGCAGACTTGCAATATCCAGCATAAAGTTCTGTTTGAATATCCTTTACAATCTTGAGTCGCGGTTAAGGCTCCCGGATGATCCGGAATTTGCCGTGGACATAAGAATCGGAGAGATTGAAAGCGTGATGAAGCATCCAAACGCAGATAATCTTCGCATATGCAATGTAAATGTGGGCAAGGTTATTACGGTGGTTACAAACATACCTGATGTAAAAGAGGGCGAGAAATTGCCCGTGGCCCTTCTTCCTCCTGCGGAATTCTTCGGTGAAATAAGTGAAGGTATGTTTCTTTCTCACGCAGTAAAAGATGGAAATCCCGGGGAAATGCCCGTGTTGACTGAGGAGGAAAGAAAGAACGCAAGAAAAGAGGTGCTTGCTTACCTAAGATAACCCAGAAATTTCCCTAAATATGTTGCTCATCATCTCTGTAAAATACCACGCTACCATGAGCTGTGCTATCTGGATGCCGTTTATGTATTCACTATTCTCTATGATGTAGTTATCCTCAAATCCTGTGTACTCCATTATTTTCCTTTCAAGTTCCTCAATGGCTGATCTTGGAATGAAACCGTCAAATCCTATTCTTGACACCTTTTTGTTGTAGTAATAATCATCTCTGTAGAACATTCCCATGGGTCTTTGGGATGTGTTTATAAGGGAGGAAAGATTAAGATGCATGTCTATGCCGCTTAGCGGAAATTCAAGGGTTTTCATGATGATCTCTACATTGTAGGAATCCTCCAGTATAAATCTTGACTGGTCAATTTTTATGACAACATCTGCATATATCTTTTGAAAGTCAATATAGCGCTTGTAGTACGGCTCCCTTATCCTTATCTCTTTCCAGACCTCCTCTTCGCTATATCCTCTCTCCTCAACATCCCTCTTAATCTTCCATTTCCATTTAACCTCGCGAGAAGGATCCACATAAATTTTGAGATCCATGTATTTTCTAAGCTCATCATAAAGGGTATGAAGTCCCTCCACAATAACTATTTTCTTGGGTTCAAATACCTCTTCGGGATCAAATTTACCTGTGTGGTGATTGTAAACAGGTTTTATCACAGCGTTGCCCTTTCTCAATTCCCTGAGATGCTGCGCAGCCAGTTTAAGATTATTAATCTTTGGATCCAGGGGTATGTGTCCAGTTCTTTTACGAGTCTCTCTGTCTTCAGTATGATAATCATCAAGAGAAAAAAACGAAACGAGGTCATCACCTAAGAGATTACTTATGCTCCGGGTAAATGTGCTTTTCCCACTGCCAGAATCTCCTGCTACGCCTATTATCAGAGATCCCTCGTAATTTTCAAGATGTTTCCTGAACGTCCCATCCATGTGTAGAGTATATCAATTTTGAATAAAAACTATCCGAATTTCTCCATTGGGGACTCTTAAGAGTAGAACATAATGGAAAAATATTTTATATTGGGTTGTTATAACCATATATGTACTCGGATGTAATGGTTATATTGGCTATATTGTTTATAGTGATATCTGGGGTTGCTGCAGGTACAGCGGAAATAAAGGGAGATTTCACCCAAACCGCCGAGATTCCATCGCAGCAATATGCAGTATATCACATACATCCCGTGGATAAAAATAAGATACTGGACATAACAGTAAAAACAAATAGATCTGTGGACTTTTATCTTCTTACCAGCAAGGAATACGATGAATATATATCGCCCACATCTCTATCGTTCCATTACGAAATTGCAGAGGAAAATACCACAAGCTTTCACTGGAGAGGCAATGGAGATTACTATCTGGTGATAGACAATATGGAGTATACAGTATCAGGTGCTAAGGGTGATTATCCTGTGAATTACACCATAACCTCCAAGGTAGAAAGCAAGGGCATGTCAGACTATTTATGGGAATACGCAGGGGGAATATTCTGTATGAGCGTAATCATTGTGGCCGTGGTTGTTGGTTACTGGATGCATAAAAAACCCAAGCTTGAGGAGGTGCTCAAGAAATGATAATTTTCTTTGGTATAAAAAAGAAGAATCATCTCTACGATGCCTATGTTGTAAGAGAATGTCCCAAGTGCGGAAGAGAAACAAACCATCAGCTTCTACTGCAAAAACGAGCATTTACCATTTTTTTCCTGCCACTCATACCTCTGGGAACTAAAAAATATCTTGTGTGCACAGAATGCAAGACACCGTATAAGGTAAAAAAGTTCCCATCGGCCAGTGAGATATCCCGTACACCCATTAACCATATGCCAGGTGAGCAACCGATGGAATGATGTTTGGATCATGTGCCACCTGAATTTTCCGTCTCAATCTTCTCCATTTTTTCTCTCATCTTCTCTTTGACTGTTTCCCTGCGATGTGCTTCATCTCCGAGTTTTCCTTTGAGACGATGTGCAAGATCTTCTATTACTTCCTCTGGACCGTAGCATATTATCTTGTCTCCTTCCAGGATTTTCGTATCACCCCTTGGTGCCCCTATGTACATTACCTTATCGCCTCTCTTCCTTTCAATGCCAAGAACGAGAACACCCTCTTCATTCAATCTCAACTCTCTGAGAGATCTGTTGGCCAGCCAGTTATTTTCTTTCACAATTATCTGGCCAATGGCGTAACCTTTTCCTATTCCCAGAAGCAACTCGTAATCGTAAATCCTTAGTTTGGTGAACCGTTTTAGTGCACCCTGGATGATGTAGCGAAGGGCACGATCCACAAGTTTTGATTTTCCAAAAATAAACAGGAGAAATATGCCTATTAAAAGATATGTAAGGTTGTGAATTGCCTCCTCCTGTGTGTTGCCTGCAAAGGTGAGAAAGAGCATGGCGATTGCAGATGCGATACCTGCGCTTCCAACAAACATCAGGATGCGTATTATCTTTCTACGCACAGGATGCGATACAACATATTCCGATTCACTGGTGGTGAATCCCACCCCAGTGTAGGCCGATTGGGCCTGGAATGCAGCCACATCCCTTGATATGCCTGTCATCTCCAGGGCTATGGCTCCTATACGGGTGAATATTATTGAAAATAGTATTACCAGCAGTAATGAGATCAAAGCGAGCATTGTTATAGTTAATTGTAAAATTGGATATATAGCTTGGCCTTACTCTTTTGGCGCGAGCATGGGGAAAAGTATCACCTCTTTTATGCTCTCTTTGCCTGTGAGTATCATTGTGAGGCGATCCACCCCTATACCCACGCCCCCCGTAGGAGGCATGCCCCATCTAAGTGCCTCTATG
>JALSPD010000155.1 GCA_026986135.1 DHVE2 group archaeon | reverse complement strand
TGTGATGGGAGAGAAAGGTGCACGAGCATTCACTCGCGTAATGGGTCTTTTAGTGACAGCGTTTGCAGTTCAATATATGCTTGACGGCATTTCAACATACTTTGGAATATAAAGGTAAAGTTTATAAGGCAGAATGCAATTTAAACAAGATATATGGATTGTAAAAAACATCTTGAGCGCAGGGCAATGTGCTGCGTTGTTTTTTCCATGGTTGTATTCACAATATCCGTATCCCTCGCAATTTACCTTCATCCCGGATTCTCCCTGTTTGATCCAAACTCCTCACTAAGTAAGATGGGAGCTCTGAAAGATCCACACGCATGGGTTTTTGATTGGGGAATAATATTAACGGGATTTTTTTTAATAATGTTTTCACTGGGTATGTCCTCTCTATATTGGAAAGAATCACACAAATTCTACTCCACCTTTCTGTTTTTAATAGCATCCTTCTTCTACGTGGGCTTTGGAATATTTCCCTACGGCACACCTTATCACACACCACTTGCAGAGTCTTTCTTTCTTCTAGCGTCCATATCAATCTTCCTTTGGTCCTTTGCTGCAATAATTGAGAAAGAAGTTTTATCAGGTATTCTTTTAATTTTGATGGATCTGTCCGCTTACGGTGTGTATTTCTTTTATCAAATCTTGGGATTTCCATTTGCCGAGCTTTATGGAGGCATTGTGGTAGCCGTGTGGAGCGTTTACGCTGGTTTTGTGGATGCTCGCAAATATTTTGAGAAAAAGTACGGCGAAGTCCCTAAAGTTGCGAAAATATTATTACCTCCAACTGCATAACTTCAAAGGATGTTTAGATTTGGTCTTGCAGGCATACCTCTTTCATGCAAAGGTCGCACTCTCAAAGATGCCATAGAGGATACGCATCGGATGGGGCTCCATGCAATGGAAATTCAGTTTCTTAGGGCGAATGTGCAGGAGAGCACGGTAATTGACGAGGTGGGTCAGTATCCGCGAGATGTTGAAGATTCAATAATCGTGGAAGTTCTACGCCTTGACGATGAGGGAAACTACGTACCGGTGGGTATTAACACACCTCTTGAGGAAGACGATATAGTGCTTCAACTGTTCTGGAACCTTGCACACAGCTATGCAGAATTAAGAAAGCTGGGTGAATTGGCCAAGGAGCTGGATGTTAAGCTCACATTGCCCACACCCTACTACATGGACCTTGTGAGCAACGGAGAATTGACAGAAAAATCCATTGATTCCATAATTTGGGGAGGCATTCTCGCAAATGAAGTTCAGGCGGAGCTTGTGGTTAATCATATTGGTCTCTACGGAAATCTCCCAAAGGATAAGGCAATGAAAAACGTTTTGAGCAATATAAGGCAAATTAAAAAGAAGTATAAGGAGATGAAGCTAAAGCCTAAGCTCGGGTTTGAAGTGTCTGGTAAGCAGGCACTTTTCGGAGATTTGGATGAGATTCTGACCATATCGCGAAGAGTTAGAGGTGTGGTGCCAGTAGTGAATTTTGCGCATTTACACGCGCGCACCAATGGAATGTTAAAAGATTCAAAGTCATTTGCAGAAGTGCTTGATAAGGTGGAAAAGTACATGGGCGGAGAGCATTATGTAGAGTTTGCAGGTGTTGAGTACGAGAACGGAAATGAAAGGAGACTCACACCCATCAAAAGAG
>JALSPD010000154.1 GCA_026986135.1 DHVE2 group archaeon | reverse complement strand
GTGCAATAGGATACTTTCCCACATATACCCTGGGCACACTTCTTGCGGCCCAGATTGGGTATCATGCCGAGAAAGAGATAGGAAACTTCAGGGAGATAATAGAAGAGGGAGATCTGAAGATCATTGAGGAATATCTGAGAGAAAAAATACATCGTTTCGGTTCCACCTATTCTCCAAAGGATCTACTAAAAAGAAGCTTTGGGGAGGACGTTGATCCAGACTATTACCTCAGATATATTGAGAAAAAGTACCTTTCATAAACAACAATAACATTCGCAAAATCACAAAATAAATGGGAAAAAGAATTAGAGATACTTTATCTTGCCAGAAGGCCTGAATGTGAACTTCTTCTTCTCGGGCACATGGATTATTGCCTTTGTCCTTGGATTTCTTGCCTTCCTTGCCTTCTGAACACGGCGCTCAAATATACCGAAACCAACAAGATTCACCTTGTTGCCCTTGTTTACCTCGTTCACAACTTCCTCAACGAAAGCCTTTATCACAGCCTTCGCCTGCTTCTGGCTTACACCAGTCTTCTTAGCCACACTTTTTGCAAGCTCGCTTATTCCTACCATTTTTTTCACCCCGTATGGGAATGGCAATCATCATATAAATATTTTTTTGTAAAGATTGCCTGAAAACCCAGAGGAAAATTAATTTATAAAAAAAATTAAAAATATATGGTTCCGAGTAAATGCAGGAAAATACAGGATTTAAAGAAAAAATCAAAAAAGAACAAAGATTTTTACTATATGAGCCCATACATCACCTGTGAAGAGGGTAAATAGGAGAAAAATCGCAAGGAAAATCGCGAAGGAAAGGATTGAGATACTTTACAGGATGGCAGAGGAGAGAGCTATGAAAGGTGATCTTGTACTGGCATCAAGGTATGTTGAACTCATGAGAGAGATATCAAAAAAATACAACGTGAGGATCCCCAAAGAGAAAAAGTACCATATATGCAAAAAATGCAACAGTTTTCTCGTTCCAGGGAAAAATGCAACGGTGCGCCTCAAAAAAGGTAAGGTTGTAATAAAATGCCTGAGATGCGGCACCTACAAAAGATATCCGTACAAATAAGATTATTCCGTTATCGTCTCTATTTCAAAGAGAACGTTGTATCCCTTAAGAGTCTCGTGAATCTTATCCGCAAACCATATTGCGTCCTCAACGGTAGCCCCATCGTTCCACTCGTATACCATATCGTAGGCGCCAGTTATGGGCTTGAACCCGAGAGACTGCAACCTTGCCACTATCTCACTTGGAGGGGCACCTTCGCTGTTGAATGTCACCTTAAGGTATGTTCTCATCATCAGTTTGTGAATGTCGGACCCATATTTATCTTTTTCCTCATTTATTGCAAGATTATAAACAAGGCCCTCGGATGAATGTAGAAAAAATGCAAGGTGAGTAAGTGGGCATGCAGCAAAATTTATATATGAGCCGCTTATGTCCGAACCATAGCCCATGGGCCTGTAGCTCAGTAGGAAGAGCACCTGGCTTTTAACCAGGTGGTCCGGGGTTCGATTCCCCGCAGGCCCGTGCCTCATGAGGTGATGAAAAGATGAAATTCAACGTGCTCGAGCACGAACTTGTTCCGGAGCATTATTTGGTACCAGCAGAGGAGGAAGAGGAAATTTTGAAGAAGTACAATGTAAAAAAGGAGAATCTACCAAAAATAAGGAAGAGCGATCCTGTGCTCCGTATTCTTGAGAGGAAATACGGCCACATTCCTGTGGGAAGTCTCATAAAAATTGTGAGAAAAAGCCCCACCGCAGGAAGGATTGTTGTGTATAGAGTAGTGATAAGGGACTGAGGGTGAATAATATGCGCACAATTGTAGATGCCCTGTTTAAAAAGAGCGTGGTTAATCATCACATTGCCTCCTACAACGACCTTATTCCAACGCCTGACAACGTGAACAGCATAATGCAGATGATTGTGGACAGCACGAAGGTTACAGATGAAGATCCACCCGGTGTGATGACCCTTGACCCCACCAAAACAGGTGGAAGAAAGATAAGGATAAGATTTGGTAGGGTAAATGAGCATGGAGAACCCGACAAGGACCTTGGGCCAACAATAACCATAGGAAAGCCCGAGATAAAAGAGGCCACAGGCGCCACAGTGCAGATTACACCTATGGAAGCGAGATTGAGAGATATGAGTTACGTTGCACCTCTGTATCTCCAAGTTATAGTTGAGGAATGCGATTCAGATGGGAGATGCACAGAGCATGAGCCTGAAAAGATTAAAATAGGAGAATTCCCGGTGATGGTAAAATCAAAGATATGTACAATTCACGAAGATAACATAGACAATTACCTTGATGAAATCACAAAGGACCCCTCTATACTTAACCTGCCATACAGGAAAAAACTGCAATATGTTGGTGAGGACCCTGATGACTCAGGAGGATACTTCATAATTGGAGGTAGCGAGAGGGTTCTCGTCTCTCTTGAGGATCTGGCTCCAAACAGAGTTCTCGTGGAGAAGGAAGAAAAATACAACACGACCATTGAGGTGGCCAAGGTATTCTCACAGCGTGAGGGGTACAGAGCCCTGACCACCATTGAGAAAAAGGCCGATGGGATACTGATGGTATCCGTGCCTGCAGTTGCCGGTTCAATACCTCTTGTAATTGTTATGAAGGCCCTTGGACTTGAAAGGGATGACGAAATATACAAGGCCATCGTAAGCTCGGAGAAAATGAGTGTAATTGTGATGGCAAACATTGAGGAGGTTGAAAATCCAGATCTTTATCCACCCAATGGAATAAGAACACAGAGGGATGCCATAGAGTATCTTGAAAAAAGGTTTGCTGCTGGTCAGGCTCGCGAATACAGAGAGAAGAAAATTGCGCAGATCCTTGATACCTCTCTCCTACCTCATCTTGGTGTGAGCAAAGAGGACAGGATTAAGAAGGCTTACTACCTTGGCAGGATGGCCCGTCGTGTTCTTGAGCTTCATCTTGGTCTCAGGAAGGAGGATGACAAGGACCATCTTGCAAACAAAAGATTAAAACTATCAGGAGATCTTCTGGAGGAGGTTTTCAGAACCGCTTTTGAAGCCCTTATGAAGGATCTTAAATACCAGCTTGAGAGAACGTACAACAGAAAGAAGGGCATAAGGGTAAGGGCTGCAGTTCGCCAGGATGTGCTAACCCAGAAAATAATGCACGCGATGAGCACTGGGAACTGGGTGGGTGGAAGGACCGGTGTTTCTCAGCTCCTGGATCGCACATCCCACATGAGCACGCTCAGCCATCTCAGAAGAGTGATCTCGCCACTCACAAGATCACAACCTCATTTTGAGGCGAGAGATCTGCATCCCACACAATGGGGACGTCTCTGTCCAAATGAGACTCCAGAGGGTCAGAACTGCGGTCTCGTGAAGAATGCGGCTCTCATAATAGATGTCTCGGAGGGATATCCTGAAGAGGCCGTGCTTAAAACCCTCAAATCCCTCGGCGTAAAGCATATGGATGTTGAAAAGGAGGGATATGCCAGGGTATATCTCAATGGCAATCTTGTAGGTTATGTCAAAGATGGCGCAGAACTAACTCGCGAGATAAGAATGCGCAGGAGAAAGGGAGTACTTTCGCACCAGATTAACATAAGATACGACGACATCACCAACGAGGTTATGATAAACAGCGACAGGGGTAGAATAAGGAGGCCCCTTCTTGTGGTTGAAAACGGCCAGATAAAATATGATGCAAAGGTAAGGGAGAGGTTGAAGCAGGGCAAAATAACAGTGGATGATCTCGTTAAGGAGGGAATTGTAGAGTGGATTGATGCCGATGAGGAGGAGAATGCATACATTGCTGTTTACGCCTACGATGTTCCTGAGCGCTGTCCACACTGTGATAGGGTGCTCGGAAGAAGTGATGTGGACTGGGTGAACCCGGGAGAAGATAGAATCATATTGAGATGCAAGCACTGCGGCCATACCTTTGAGGTGCCTTCCCTTCTCACACCAGAGCATACGCATCTTGAGATTGACCCACTCCTCATCCTCGGTGCGGTGGCTGGATGCATACCCTATCCGCACCACAACGCATCACCCCGTATAACTATGGGTGCCGCGATGATGAAGCAGTCTCTGGGCTTACCTGCTGCAAATTACAGGAGAAGACCTGATACGAGGGGGCATCTGCTTCACTATCCACAGGCACCCCTCGTGAAAACAAAGACCATGGACTTCGTGAATTTCATAAAAAGACCTGCTGGACAAAATGCTGTTGTTGCAATCCTTTCCTACCATGGATACAATATGCAGGATGCAATAGTGATGAACAAAGCCTCCGTTGAAAGAGGTTTTGGAAGAAGCACATTCTTCAGAACCTACAAATCTGAGGAGAGGAGATATCCAGGAGGACAGGAGGATAGGTTTGAGGTACCAAGCCCTGATGTTAGGGGTGCAATGACTGAGGATGCTTACCGTCTTTTAGATGATGATGGAATCATATCTCCAGAGATGTATGTGAAGAGTGGTGATGTGCTCATTGGAAAAACATCTCCGCCAAGGTTCCTGGATGAGGAGATGGAACTCCTCGGTCCTCAAAAGAGAAGAGAGAGCAGTGTGACTATGCGTAGAGGAGAGGAAGGTTGGGTTGATACCGTTCTCATGACCGTAAGCGAGAACAATTCCCGTCTGGTAAAGGTGAAGGTGAGAGATGAGAGAATACCCGAACTTGGAGACAAATTCGCATCGCGCCATGGACAGAAGGGTGTTGTGGGTGCAATAATACCTCAGGAAGACATGCCGTTCACTGAGAGTGGAATAATTCCAGATCTGATAATAAATCCCCACGCTATCCCATCAAGAATGACCGTGGGACATGTGCTTGAGATGATAGGCGGTAAGGTTGCTGCCCTTGAAGGGAGATTTGTTGATGGCACAGTGTTCAGTGGAGAGCCTGAGAAAGCCCTGAGAGAGGCTCTCGTAAGGCATGGGTTCAAATACACAGGAAAAGAGGTAATGTACGATGGTATAACAGGCGAGAAGATAGAGGCAGATATATTTGTCGGTGTCATATATTATCAGAAGCTACACCACATGGTTGCTGGCAAGTTCCATGCCCGTTCAAGAGGTGCTGTACAGATACTCACCAGACAGCCAACCGAGGGAAGATCACGTCTCGGAGGTTTGAGGTTCGGAGAGATGGAACGCGATACGCTCATCGGGCATGGGGCGGCAATGGTTATCAAAGATCGTCTTCTGGACAACTCAGATGGGACTTTGCTTTATGTTTGTGGCAATCCTGAATGCGGCCACATTGCAATTTACGATAGAAAGAAGGGCATACTTCGCTGTCCGGTTTGCGGAAATACCACAAACATATATCCGATTGAGACTAGCTATGCCTTCAAGCTCATGCGCGATGAGCTTGCCTCTCTTGGTGTGATAATGAGATTGAAGGTAGGTGATATGAAATGAGGGCCTTTGGCATAACCAAAAGGATCAACTCAATTAAATTTGCTCTCCTCTCACCGGAGGAGATTAGAAGAATGAGTGCGGTAAAGGTAATAACCGCGGACACCTACGATGATGATGGTTTTCCCATAGACAAGGGTTTGATGGACCTGCACATGGGTGTTATTGAACCGGGTTTGAGATGTAAAACCTGCGGTGGAAAGGTGGATGAGTGCCCGGGGCATTTTGGACACATTGAGCTGGCCATGCCAGTTATCCATGTGGGGTTTGTGAAGAACATAAAAAATTATCTTGACGCTACCTGCAGGGAGTGCGGAAGAATAAAGTTGAAAGATGATGAGATTGAAATTTACAAGCAAAAGATTGAAGAAGCAAAGAAAATGGGCGCATCTCCAATGCAGCTCTTTGTGATATACAAAAAGATAATTGACGAGGCCTCATCCAGGCCCATCTGCCCACACTGCGGTGCTGAGCAGAAAAAGATTGCGCTTGACAAGCCCACCACATTCAGGGAAGAGGGTAGAAAACTAACGCCCAAGGAGATAAGAGAGAGGCTGGAGAGGATACCCGATGAGGATCTTCCGCTCTTGGGAATCAACCCAGAGACTGCAAGGCCTGAATGGATGGTACTTACAGTACTGCCTGTACCACCCGTAAATGTAAGACCAACAATAACCCTTGAAACTGGAGAGAGGAGCGAGGATGATCTGACGCACAAACTGGTGGATATAATAAGGATCAATCAGCGTCTGAGGGAGAACAGGGACAGTGGTGCACCCCAGCTCATAATTGAGGATCTGTGGGAGCTTCTCCAGTACCATGTGACAACATACTTTGATAACCAGACCGCAGGCATACCACCTGCAAGACACAGAAGCGGCAGACCTCTGAAAACGCTTGTTCAGAGACTGAAGGGCAAGGAGGGAAGATTCAGATCAAACCTATCAGGAAAGCGTGTTAATTTCTCATCAAGAACTGTAATTTCACCTGAACCGTTTTTATCAATAAACGAGGTGGGTGTTCCTGAGAAGGCGGCAAAAGAACTCACGGTGCCCATCTCAGTTACAGAACAGAACATAGAGAAGATGAGGGAAATTGTGAGAAGGGGACCAAATCCCAAGATTGTAGATGGGAAATACCTTCCCGGGGCAAACTATGTGATAAGATCGGATGGTAGAAGAATAAAGATTACCGAGAGAAATGCCGAAACAGTCGCACAGAAACTTGAAGTTGGATGGCGTGTTGAGAGGCACCTCACCGATGGGGACATCGTGCTCTTCAACCGACAGCCCTCTCTGCACAGGATGAGCATGATGGGGCATCTTGTGAAGGTGATGCCCTACAGAACTTTCAGATTCAATCTGGCGGTATGTCCTCCATACAACGCAGACTTTGATGGAGATGAGATGAACCTCCATGTGCTGCAGGGCGAGGAGGCAAGAGCCGAGGCAAAAATACTGATGCTTGTGCAGGAGCATATACTCTCTCCAAGATTCGGCGGTCCAATAATTGGTGGAATACATGATCACATCACCGCAATGTTCCTGCTCACCCACAAAAATCCAAAGTTCACCAAGGAGAAGGCAATTCACATGCTTTCATACCTTAACTATGAGAAGCTACCGGAACCGATAATTGAGAAAGGAAAAGAGTACTATCTTGGAAAGGATCTCTTTTCACTCATACTTCCTAAGGGGCTCAATCTGGAGTTCAAGAGCAAGATATGCGATGTTTCTGTTTGCGGTGGGGAGTGCAAATTTGAGAAATGTCCTATTGACGCCTATGTTGTTATCAGAGATGGTAAACTTGTGGCTGGCACAATTGACGAGAATGCCATAGGCGCATTTAAAGGAAAGCTCCTTGACCGTATAGCAAAGATGGGACTTGAAGAGGCAAGGAAATTCATAGATAACATGACCCGGCTTGCAGTGGGTGTGATCTCCTATGTGGGCTTCACCTCTGGAATAGACGACGAGGACATACCCGAAGAGGCAAAGCTTCAGATAATGAATGTTATAGAAGAGGCTGAGGAGAAGGTAGAGAAGCTAATTGACGCGTACCGAAAGGGACAATT
>JALSPD010000153.1 GCA_026986135.1 DHVE2 group archaeon | reverse complement strand
ATCCACTATGCGGTAAGCAAGACGAAGACCGCGTACCTCCGTTATATAGGCAACATTTTTGCCCCGAGAAATATACCAGTTCTTACCTTTCCTTGCATAGGGATACTTCAGAAATATCTCCCGAGGGACATCTTTCCTGGATATCTCTTTCATTGAGGCGCATGCATGGCATACTCCGTTATGGGTCTCATCAATTCCCACAACCCTCCCGCAAACATTGCAAATTGTGGAATGCTCATCGCAGTAAACCTTGCCACTCAGTTCAGAGATGCGGGAGTGATCATCGCATAGTTCCCTATGACAGATAGAACACTCGTTAACATGGGATTCACATAGCACTTTCCCGCACACCACACATCTGCTGGCATGGTCAGGACATAAGGTAGATCCGCATACATCACATTTAAGAGCATCCTCTCTGGAAACAGCGATACCGCATGTTTTACAGCGAATATCTGGAAGTACCAGTTTTCCACCATAACCCACCTCAAGATGATCCCTGCAGTACCATGAGCCATCAATATTCACAGAGCAGTTTTCACACACGGATTTACCACAAATATCGCATTTGTGAATGTGATCGGGACATATCTCCCTTCCACAGGATTCGCATATCCTTGCATGCTTTGGTCCGATTACTGCATTGCAAACAGCACAATGATATGCATGATCATCACACAGGGAAGCATTGCAGATTGAGCAGTGCTTGACATGATCAGGACACATCTCATTGGAACAGAAATCGCATTTTTCAGTATGATCGGAGCATAGAGGAGCAGAGCAAGAGGTGCAAAAATGCACATGATCATCACAGACCGGCTCTGAGCAAACACTGCATAGATGAGCATGTATCATGGGTTTGGAACATTCTTTGCACTCTTTCAGACATGCTTCACAGGAAAGCCCATCAACCGCCAGAAAGAATTTATCTGTAACTCTACCACATCCTTCGCACCTGAGATCATGTTTTCCTGTGAGAGTATCCATTTTCCATGTTATCTCTCTCGTCGCATACTCATTTTTTAGGAGTGTATGATGGACCTCCACAGGTGCATAGATTGCCAGAAGGGCTACAGGCTCAACCAGAACACGCAACTCAGGAATCTCGGCATTTTCTCTCCTCTCTATCTCCTCCTTTATTCTCAATGCCTCCTCTGTGCGATTTTCCCTTTCCTTCTCTTCAAGCATCTTCCTTAAATGTTCAACAGTCCTTTTTCTTTCCTCCTCCACCTCTCTTCTGTATATTTCCTCCTCTTTTTTTCCACGCTCTCTGATTTCGTTCATAACCTCTTCAGGTATCCTGAATTCGGTATCAAGCTCAATCCTTTCAAACTCAGCATCCCGTAGAATATCTGGGTCCATTCTCCCCTCTGGACCCCATAAATACTCTCTAAGCTCCTCCTTGGAGGTCTTTCCTATGTATCTCACCCTTATGGCAAATGAATAGAATATCCTCTCCCTCTCAAAAACATCATCAGTTACCTTGCAGTTTTTGAAATCTGGAGATTTCCTTTTTATTTTCACTGCAGCAAACTGGTCCATCTACACACCACCCACCACACTCAGATCAAAATTGGAGAATATTTCATCATTCACCTGACTCATTCTCTCGTAAGAGCTCTTCATCTCCTCAACCCGCGCTCCCAGCTTCTCAAACTCATGGTTAAGCTCCTCCCTATTTCTCGCTTTCATTATTATCTCCGCTATTATGCTCTCAAAGTTTCTTTCAAGAGAACCAAGAATTGCGTCTACCTCACCTATAACACTCCTGAACAACCCTATTTTTCTGTCCAAGATGTTGAGAACATGCTCCTCAATTGTATCCATATACGCGAGGTTTACCACATACACATCCCTAAGCTGCCCTATACGATGTACACGCCCGATACGCTGCTCAACACGCATTGGATTCCATGGGAGATCAAAATTTACCAGAGTATTTGTAAATTGGAGATTTAGTCCCTCACCTCCTGAATCTGTGGCAACCAGAAAACCCCCCTCTTTTCTGAAATATTCAATTGTCCTTGCCTTCTCCACCTGATTCATACCTCCATGGTAAAGAAAGACGGGAAATCCCAGATCTCTAAGATAATCACCTATCTCCCTCTGGGTTTCAAGATAGGTGGTGAAAATTACACCAGATTCAACCGATTCTGCAATTTTACCCAGGAGCTCAATTTTAGAAAACTCAGCATCCATCCCCATACGATAGATCTCAAGAAGCGTTCTACGGGTATTCAAACTACTCTCCCTCTCAAGTGCCTTCCAGGCCATCCTGGCAACTGTACGGGGAGAGGATGTTGCAGCTTTTGCATAGGATATCACCCTAAGCTTGTTTTCTTCACTTCTAAGAAAATCAAGAACCATATCATAAAGATCCCTCTCTCCAGAACTCTGCCTGGCAATATGGGTCCTAACAACTCTGGTGGTAAGATCAACAAAAACATCTCTACGACGATTTCTGACCATTATTCTCCTGAGAGTATCCCTGAGAGTATCCGTGTTCATTGCATCAATACCCTTCCTATCTGAAAAATATTTAGCTTCAAATTCACGGTAGGTACCAAATATGCCAGGTCTTACAATATCTGCAAGGTAATATATTTCTTTTAGAGAGTTGCTCACTGGAGTGGCTGTGAGAAGAAGCACAAATTTGGAGTTTATGGACCTCACAAGGGAGTAATTCTGCGTGCGTGGATTTCTGACATGATGGGCCTCATCCACAATCAGCATATCCCATCTTCTTCCAAGTATGACATCACGATAAGGAACACGTCTTGCCCTCTGAATGGACGAGATTACAAGATCCTTTCTGAAATCATCAGGCTTTAAAGCCAGTGTGAAATTCAAGTTGAACTTTTCACGCATCTCATTGTGCCATTGAATGGAGAGCGAGGCGGGAGTGAGAATTAAGGCAGTTTCAATTTCCTTTCGCAATAGCTTTTCTTTAAGAATTATACCTGCTTCAATAGTCTTGCCAAGACCAACTTCATCAGCCAAAATCGCCCTTGAATCCATATCGTAAATTACCCTCTTTGCAACCTCAATCTGATGCGGAAGAGGTTTGAAATCAAGGGATTCTTGAAATAACAATTCTGCACGCATTCGCTCCCTTGCCGATTTTAGAGCGTTTATATAACCTTCAAGAGTGCCTGATAGATGGCGAGGAAATTCTGAAACCTGTATGATCACATATCCCTCATTGATCGGAAATATTTGATTATTGCGATGTGATGCGGAGAAAGGAATAAATAAAATCCATCCTTCTCCCGTCTATGAAGATTCTGGAAAAGCCAATTGATGAAGAGATGAAAAACTCGTATCTTGATTATGCGATGAGTGTTATAGTATCAAGAGCAATACCCGATGTTAGAGACGGACTGAAACCAGTTCACAGGAGAATACTTTATGGAATGCATCAACTTGGGCTGTTTCACAATAAGCCCTATAAAAAGAGCGCAAGAATTGTGGGCGAGGTGATGGGTAAGTATCACCCACATGGAGATCAGGCCATATACAACACCCTTGCAAGAATGGCACAGGACTTCTCAATGAGATACGTCCTTATTGATGGCCAGGGCAACTTCGGATCAATTGACGGAGATGCCCCCGCAGCGATGAGATACACGGAGGCAAGATTATCTAAAATAGCAGAGGAGATGCTAAAGGACATAGAAATGGAAACTGTGGATTTCATGCCCAACTTTGATGGTACCCTCAGAGAACCCATAGTCCTGCCAGCCAGAATACCAAATCTCCTCATAAATGGGGCAAGCGGTATTGCTGTGGGTATGGCCACCAACATACCACCACACAATCTAAGAGAAATAGCCGACGCTATGATATATCTAATTGATCACCCTGACTGCAATGTGGACGAACTACTTAAATTTGTAAAAGGTCCTGATTTTCCAACGGGAGGAAAAGTTATAGGATACTCTGGACTCGTGGAAGCTTACAGAACGGGAAGGGGAAAGATAAAGATAGTTGCAAAGTATCACATAGAGGGTCAGAATATTGTAATAACTGAAATACCCTACGGACTCAACAAGAGCAATATCTTGAAAAAGATTGCCGCTCTGGTTAGAGAGGACAAGCTACAGGGTATTGCTGATCTAAAAGATGAAAGTGATCGCGACGGAATAAGAATCGTTGTAAAGGTAAAAAGAGATTTCAATCCAGAAGTGGTAGTTAATCAACTCCTTGAACGCACAGAACTTGAAAGCACATACGGCATAATAAACCTAGTACTTGTTGACGGTGTACCCAAAGTACTTAACCTGAAGGAGCTTATGGAGGAGTACATTAAGCACAGAATGAGCGTGCTTATAAGAAAAACAGAATACCAGCTTAAAAAGGCACGGGAAAGAAAACATATTGTGGACGGCCTAATCAAAGCCCTGGGAATGATTGATGAGGTTATCGCAACCATAAAAGCTTCAAAGGATGTTAAGGAGGCACACGCAAATCTTGTAAAAATGGGCTTCTCAGATGCACAATCAAAGGCCATCCTGGAAATGAGACTTCAGAAACTCACCTCAATGGAAATTTCTGCCCTCAAAGAGGAGGCAAGAAAACTTGAAGAGGATATAAAGAGATTTGAAGAGTTACTAGAATCGGAATCGCTGAGATACCAGTATATAAAAGAGGAACTCCAGGATATTAAGGAAAAATATGGTGATGAAAGAAGAACAGAAATCCTCTACACAGAGTATGAAAAAAGGGACATTGAAGAACTTATACCAAGAGAGGAGGATGTTATAGTCCTAACTCAAAGAGGGTATATCAAAAGAATAACCCTGGATGAGTACAAGGTACAGAATCGTGGCGGTAAAGGCCTTATGATATCCTACGGAGAAAATGACATTGTCCAGGATGTGGTTAAGGCAAACAGCCACGATGTGCTTCTGTTTTTCACCTCAACTGGGAAGGTTTTCTCTGCAAGGGCCTATGAGATTCCAGAGGGAAGCAGAAGGGCAAGGGGTAGGGCGCTTGTCAATATAATAAAGAGAATTGATGGAGTTGTAAAAAGAATGATCGCTGTTAAAACTTTTGAGGGCATACTTTTCTTCGTCACCAGAAAGGGCATAGTTAAAAGAACATACCTAAGCGAATTTTCAAACATCAGGAGTAACGGAATGAGAGCCATATATTTTGATGAGGATGATGAAATAGTGGATGTGATGGTAACAAACGGAGAAAGTGATATTTTCCTGTTCACCAAATTCGGTCAGGCCATAAGATTCCCAGAAGACTCCGTAAGGATAATGGGAAGAAATGCTCGCGGTGTGCGTGGGATTAAACTACGGGATGGGGACGAGGTAGTATCCGCAGGACTGAGCAGCGATGGAAAATACGTATTTTCTATACTAGCAGATGGCCACGGAAAGAGAACTCCCATAGATGAGTACAGAATAACAAATAGGGGCGGTGTGGGTATTAGAAATATACGCACCAAAACTTCACATGTGGTCAAAGGAATCATGGTAAACGACAGCTCAGAGATCATACTGCTAACCAAAAATGGGATGAGTATAAGATTCTCCGTATCTGATGTGTCAGTTATGGGCAGAAACGCAAGGGGAGTGAAACTTATAAGACTGGAGGACGACGACGAGATTGTAAATGCCACCAAGGTAAAATAAAAATAATGTCAGAGGAGATCTTCAAACTCCTCTATCAACTCAGGGTACTTCTCCTGCACCGCTTCAAGTATGGCTCTGACCGATATCTCCTTCATATCGTACTCAGAAATCACATCCATCAATTTGTTTAGGGTCTCATCGTCGAGCACTGATAGCTTCTCCTTTACAAACCAGTTGCGGAGATGTTTTCTCTCCCATCTCTCCTTCACCATCTTCTGGTACTCCTCCAGGCACTCTTTACTGGGATTGTCAATGCACTTTGCTGCAACTTCTCCAGCGAATTTACCTGAGATGCAGGCATTTGCAATGCCTCCGCCGGTGATGGGGTCTATGAGACGTGCTGCGTCACCCACAAGCATTATCCCATTGTCCACAATTTTCTTTGGAACGGGACATGTAGAGACCGCTCCCGTAACAATCTGTATTACGCTTCCCTTCTTCAGGTAGGGGTGCTTCTCAATGAACTCATCCATGTACCTTTTAACCTCGCCTCTATCCCTGAGTTTGTTCAAAGAAACACCTATGCCAACATTCGCCTCGTTCTTTCCCTTAGGAAAGATCCATACATACCCGCCTGGAGCGCAAGAGCCAATGAAGAAATGCGTGAACTTCTCATCAATATCTATGTTAGTCATTCTGTACTGAATGCAAGATACAATGTCCCTTTCTCTTAAAACCGTATTGATACCTGCCCATCTGGCCACCTGAGATTCAAAACCATCTGCGCCTATCACAATCTTTGCTCTGACTTCCACTTCCTCGCCAAACTTACGGATTATAGCTCCGCGTACATAGCCATCCTCCTTTATTATTGAAACAGCCGGGCTCTTAAGCCAGATCTCCGCACCCTCCTCTGCCGCAAGGGAGGCGAGGTACTTGTCAAAATACTCACGATTGAGAACGAATCCAACCTCGTTTCCCGCCTGCTCCGCTGAAAGGGTGATTATGCTCTTCTCATCAGGCGAGTATATCTTCGCACCGTCAATGGACGCGTCAATCCACTTCTCCTGTGGCTCAATCTCAACCTCGTTCATCCACGCCCTGGAGATTCCCTCAGCACATCTAACTGGAACGCCTATCTCAGGCCTTTTCTCAACCAGAAGAACTTTCAGGCCATGCCTCGCTGCAAATCGTGCAGCCATGCTTCCACCGGGTCCGGCTCCAATCACAAGAACATCATACTCGTACCTCTTCATTTTGACCACCAGTCCGCTTCAATTGCACCTACAGGGCAAACACGGATGCAGAATCCGCATTTTATGCACTTATCCTCATTGATCTCCACCCGTGTCTCGTTAAGGAACATACAGTTTACAGGGCAGGCACCCACGCAGGCGCCGCAGTAGTTACAGAGAGCAGGATCAACCCGCATCATCCTTATCCCTCCACACCCACAGTGGTGCCATGTCTCCTTCTGTACTCCTCCAGGGAAATTGAGAACTTCTTTTCCACCTCCGTGCGGAATGTTGGTCCAGAGTTGTAAGAGCAGAACGGGATTAGGCGCATGTCCGGAGTGACATAGTGTATCACACACCTAATTACACGGGCAATGTCGTAGTTCCAGTGGTCCTGGAAATGCATGGTGCCTATGAACATGGAATCCCAGTGCAACTTGCCCAGGGAATCCTTGGTGCCCTGCTCAAACACACCAACAATCTCCTTCAACTTGAACCCGCTGGGAGCATACTTTGCATCGTAATGCTTCTTCAAGATCTTGTAGAGGGTAAGCACATTCCTCAACTTGCCTCTCTTCTCAAACTCCTCATTGAACACACGGTCCTTCAGTTCCTCAAGTATGCCTGCAACATCAATGAACCTTGTTATCGGGATATTCTTGTCCTTCTCATAATCATGGAATATGTAGGTAGCCGCACCACAGGCG
>JALSPD010000152.1 GCA_026986135.1 DHVE2 group archaeon | reverse complement strand
ATCTGGTTCGGGCTTTCAGCCCTCACCCAAATCGCCTTCGGCGACTTCAGATACCCGCCAGACGTTTCCGTGGCTGAACGCCCAAATTTCGGCTCGCTCAAAAGAAAATAAAGAGGAAAACTATTGGGAATCTACAAAATAAAACCCCACGGCGGCAATGGCGATTCCCACCAGGATAAGAGCAATTTACACAGGCATCATCCTCAAACCACTTCAATTCCGTACCTCTTCTGCAACTCCTCCAGATTGTTCCTCACCCTCTGCATCGCTTCGGGCAAGGCGTTCATTATATCCCTTGCAGTCATTCCGTCCTTGCCGATTTTTTCGGCTGCAATATCCCCCGCGAGGCCGTGCACAAACACACCCATGCGCACCGCCTCCTCCAGGTTCAAACCGAGGCCGAACATCGCCGCTATGGTGCCTGTGAGCACATCTCCGCTGCCTGCGGTGGCCATTCCAGAGTTGCCTGTGAGATTCACATACACCCTTCCATCTGGCATGGCTATGCGGGTATGGGCGCCTTTTAATGCGATGATTACACCATGGCTCATTGCGAAATCCCTTGCGATCTCAATGCTGTTATCCAGCACATCCTTAACGCTCATTTTTACAAGACGGGCCATCTCTCCGGGATGGGGGGTGAGCACCACCGGCTCTTTGCGGTCCTCAAGAACCTCCACCTTGGAGGCCAGCGCAGTCAATCCATCGCCATCAACCAGCAGGGGCTTATCAATCCTTGCTATTAAATCCGTAATGAGCCGCTGTGTCCTCTCATGCAGTGTGGTTCCTGGACCAATCACCACCATGTCCACCATCTCGGAGATTTTGAGAATCTCCTCCCGGGAGGTGTATGCAATTGTACCCTCCTCCGTTTCTTCCAGGGGATAGTACACTATCTCCCTTCCTTCCGAGCCGATGAATGGCACCACGGAGCCGGCGGTTGCAAGGCGTGCATATCCCCCGCCCGCCTTTAGGAACGACATTGCGGAGAAAAACGGGGCGCCGAAGTACTTCTTCGCTCCTGCCAGGAAGAGAACATCCCCGAAGGTTCCCTTATGCCCATCCTCCCTGCGGGGTGGAATCGGAACTGGATCATTGGTTAGTATGTTAATCTCCTCATCATCGTAATTTTCTGGTGGGAAGGATATATGCGATACATACAGCTTTCCGCAGTGCGCAAATCCTGGATATAGAATATTGCCAATCTTTGGAAGTCCGAAGGTAACGGTGTAATTCGCCTTTACGGCAGCACCCATGATTCTGCCTGTGTTCCCGTTTATTCCAGAGGGTATATCAACCGAGAACACCAGCTTTGCGCTCTGGTTTATTAACTCAATCGCCTCCCTGTACTTCCCTGCAACTTCTCTGGAAATTCCTGTGCCAAGTATACCGTCCACCACCGCATCGGCTCTCTCAACATCAAGGCGCACGATGGCATCCGCTCCAGAGAACTCCTCCATTTCAATACCTATTCTCTTTGCAATATCGTAATTCATCCTTGCCGCACCGTGATACTTATCCGGGGAACTCATAAGATATACCTTCACCTGAGCGCCGTTGGAATGCAGTTTTCTGGCAACTACGAGCGCATCCCCACCGTTGTTTCCGGGACCTGCAAAGACGACGAATTTCTTCCCCTTTATATCTTGCAGGATTTTAGATATGATGAAATAAACGGCATGACCTGCATTTTCCATGAGGAGCTTTTCCTCAATGCCATATTTCTCAATGGCCCTTTTGTCAAGGGCATGCATCTGTTCCACGGTGCTTATTCTCATACGCATCACCCATGCTGCATGTGGGTGCAGGGATTAAACCTTTCTCATTTTTCTTTGGCCAGTGTATGGACCTAACTGCCCAGTAAATCTTTTTATTGCATACCCCATGTCCCGTGTATGTATCCGGACATACAGGGTATGGCGCCTGAGCACAGGTTCAGATTGACAAGGGTGGGTGTTAAAAATGTGGTTAAGCCAATTCAGGTGATGCGTGGAGATCGTGAAATTACTCTGGTAACCCATATTGATATCTTCGTTGATCTTCCTCCAACAAAGAAAGGCTCGGATATGTCAAGAAATGTAGAGGTAATATCTGAGATTGTTGACGAGAGCATATCAAAACCCTGTACTGGCATTGAGAATCTTGCTACCAGAATAGTTAAGGAGGTTAAGAAAAGGCATGAGTACGCTTCTTATGCAGAAGTAAATCTTCGTGCTGAATATTTTCTGACACGGGAGAATCCTGGTGGGCGGAAAAGCATTGAGAGGTACACTCTCATAGGGAGAGCCACAATTGATCGGGAGTCTGTACGCAAGATGGTTGGAGTAGAGGTAATTGGTATGACCGCATGCCCCTGTGCAATGGAAACGGTAAGAACCATCTTGAAAGAGCAGTATGATGATAAAATACTTGATGAACTACCAGTTCCAACCCACAACCAGAGAAACATTGTTACGCTGATGATAGAGATCCCGGAAGGCGTGGATATTGAGGCCAACGATTTAATTGATATTGTAGAGCAATCATTCTCCTCCCCCACCTATGAGATTTTAAAAAGGCGTGAGGAGGGAGAGCTTGTACTTAATGCCCATAGAAATCCCAAGTTTGTGGAGGATGTGGTTCGCGATATTCTCAGAAGGATAGTTGAGAGGTATCCAAATATGCCCGATAATGCAGTTATAGTTGTTAGGAGTGAAAGTGAAGAGAGCATACACAAGCATAACGCGTTTGCTGAGCGGGTTACAACCTTTGGAAAGTTAAAGGAATGATGGGGTGATATAATGATTGGCATAATAGGTGGAAGCGGTCTGTATGAGGGTCTAGCAGATCTTGGAGGAGAAAAAAGGAAAATAGAGACACGGTTTGGAATTGTTGAGGTACTGGAGGGCGATAACTTCATCTTTCTATCAAGGCATGGATACCCTCCTGTTCCGCCGCATATGGTGCGATACCATGCCAATATTGAAGCATTCAGTAAACTTGGTATTGAGAAGATAATTGCCATTAGCTCCGTTGGATCCCTTGTTGAGGAAATCTCGCCTGGAACAATGGTTGCTCCAGACGATCTCCTTGATTTCACGGGGAAGGTGTGGACCTACCATGATGACAGACCTGTGCATGTGAACCTTTATGAGCCATTCTGTCCAGAATTGAGATCCACACTGAAATCTCTTGGTATAGAGAGAACATGGGGCACATATGCAACAATGAAAGGCCCTCAGTTTGAGACCCGCGCCGAGGCAAAGATGTTGCGTGTTCTTGGGGCGCATATTGTTGGGATGACTGTTGCGCCTGAAGCCAGACTGGCGAGGGAACTTGGAATATGTTATCAGCCAGTGTGCCCTGTGGTGAATTATGTGGATGAAAAAACAACCCATGAGAACACTATTGATATGGTAAAAAGGATGGAGAAAGAGATTGAGGCGCTGGTTGTAAGGCTAATTAAAACTGATGGTATATGAAATCTCCCAGGTTTCACCTTCCGTTATAATATCCCTTAACCTTATTATTTTTGCATCGGGTAAAAGTTTTTTTAGCCCTGCTATATGCGCATCGCCTACAAAGGCCATCACATGTCCGTTCTTCTCAATATCCAGCAGCTTTTTTGCCATGTACTCTTCCCTATCCTCAAATAATGCCCTTGACAATCCTGGAAACTTCTTGCGAAGATAGCCCACATATTTTTCCTCATTCTCCACTATTTCCTTTATATCCTCTTTCCCAATTCTCTTTCTAGAAAACGGAGCCAGGAGAAATGAAGTGTATAATCTGAGTTTCTCAATAACACCCATATTTTTTTTGATCCTTTTTACGATTTCCATGGAGTCCATATCAATCAGAGCCACCTGTTTTCCCAGCGTTCTGGCAACGTTTATAGCTACGAGCATTTCACTGCCAACCTCTGTTCCAAACATTCTGGCCAGATTTTTCTGCATTTCGGCCATTTTGCGGTATATATAGGGCATATCTCCCTCCACCCTGTGGGTCATTGCGTAGTATCTTCCATAATCAAGCTCCACCGCCACAACATCAGGATCTTGCGAAATTATGATTGATTCAATTTGCCGCCTTACATCAATCACATGGGCAACGCCCACAAGGGTTATCACAGCATGAGATGGGAAAGAATTATTTAGTATTTGTCCGTGGGTGCCCATGGGAGAAGCGTAATCCAAAACCTTTTTATTTTAACGCAGCATTTACCGCTGAAATGAAAGAAGAAACCCGAGAGGGAATAAAAGGAACAATTAGAGATGTGATGGTCTCCTTTATAATTGTGGCTGCGATTTTTCTTGCTCTTTATGCCTATTCAGGAGTGTGGCCTCCCATAGTGGTTATTGAATCTGGAAGTATGCAGCATGGAAGTGATTCCCACATCGGCACGATTGACACTGGCGATATTGTGGTTGTTAAGAAAGTTTACTCGCCTGATGATGTTGTATCCTATATTGAAGGACGCATTCATGGATATAGGACATATGGTGATTACGGGGATGTGATTATCTACAACTATCAGGGCCGCTCAATAATACATAGAGCCATCGCCTACCTAATTTGGGACGGGGATCACTGGCGTGTGAGGGGTGTTAACATGAGCAATTTACCAGACTGGCTTTACATAGACAAGGACCAGATTACCATCTACAATGTAAGCCACGGTCCGTATGACACTATAATAATACACATTGACAGGAGACATCTGAACCCTGATGTGGTGGGTGATGAAGGTTTCATCACTATGGGTGACCACAATCTGGAGGTTTATGGATCCACGGCATATGATCAGAATGGAATGGATGGTTTTCTGCCAATATGCCCAAAGCTTGTTGATTACAATATGATTGAAGGTGTTGCAAGAGGGGAACTTCCGTGGTTCGGGGCAATAAAGCTATATCTCACAGGAACAAACACGGATGAGATACCTCCAAGCACCAATTTATGGCTGGGGCTATCTCTCGTCACAATAGTGGCCGGGTCATTCATCGTGGATTATGCCATAGACCATCGCAAAGAACTGCTGAAAAAAATTCGTGAACGAAAGCAAGATCACGCTGATACTGATAATGAAGAATGGGCCTACGAGAATGAGGAGGCGTAGATATTTAAAATTCAAGTTTCCTCTGTCTGGGAATCTGCACATTTTTTAAATCAAAAAGGTACTCATCTTTGAGTAGAATGTTTTTTGCCTCCATCCATGGAACCGATAGCTCAATCACCTTGGTTCTCCCGTATCTACCAAAGGAGCGCACATTTGCATTCAGAAGTCCAAGTGTATCCATCTCGGTTATAAGATCGGAGATTCTTCTCTGGGTAAGTGGTGAAACATCAATCTTTCTGGACAGCATCCTGTACACATTGTAAAGCTCTCCAGTGGTAAGATTACTTCTTCCGCTCTCCTCTGAGAGCACAAGGGCAAGAAGTAGAATTTTGGAATGTAGGGGCAATGTTTTTATTGCCTCTGCCACGCAGTCAAGTTCTATTTTATTCTTTGCCAGGTAAACATGGTTTTCTGTAACTCTGGTTGCTCCTTCTCTTTCTGCTATTTCAACAGATATGCGAAGCAGGTCTATTGCCCTTCTGGCATCTCCATGCTCCTGCGCTGCTATTGCGGCACATAGTTCTATCACATCTTCATCAGCCACTCCTTCCCTCAGAGCAATTTTTGCCCTTGATAGGAGTATGTCTTTTAACTGCATTGCATCATAGGGGGCAAAGATCATCTTCTCTTCCGAAAGGCGACTCTTCACACGGGCATCAAGAAGGTCTGTAAATCTCAGTTCGTTGGATATGCCAATTATACTTATCCTGGAATTTTTCATAACGTCGTTTAGATGGGCAAGTTTGTAAAGAATGTCATCCCCGCTTTTGCTCACAAGTTTATCAATTTCATCCAGCACTATTATGGCCACTCCGCCCCATCTGTCTATGTACTCCATAGTGGTGGTGAATATCTTGTCTATGGGCCAGCCTGTGAAGGGTATCCTCTCCTCCCATCTCTCCGCAAAGTGGTTTCCTATGTTCTGCAGAACAGAATAAGGGGTATCAACCGTTTCGCAGTTAATGTAGATGTATTTGATTTTTGATTTACCATAAACCTTCTGGGCATTTTCAAGTTCCCTGCCCACAAACTGCACCACAGCCGTCTTTCCAGTGCCAGTTTTTCCAAATATGAGCACATTTGACGGCTTCTCACCATAAAGTGCGGAGGTGAGAATTTCAGCAAGATGATCTATCTCCCTCTCCCTGTGAGGTAATGATTCGGGTAAGTATCCAGGGTAAAGAGCATCACGATGCTCCGTGAAAAGCGATGTCTTCCTTATGTGTTTTTCAAATATGTTGCCCATGTTTCCACCCGAAGCAATGGTGGGTATAACCTCATGGTTAAAAAAGATTTTTTTACCAACAGTTTTACCAAAACGGTTATATCCTTGTTTGAAGGTGCATTTTTTCCAGTGGAGTGTCCAATTTACGAAGTAGCTCTTTGTATAGAGTATCAAGCATAGCGAACTTAACCTTTATTTTCCCCTCTCCTTTTATTTCAATTATTCTCCCAAACTTACGAATGTAATCCATCACCCATGAGTTTATATCCTCCACCAGGAGCTCATGCACCCTCATCCCTGCCTCATCCATTATTCTCTCCACGAGCTTATCAAGTCCCAGTCCCTTCCTGGCGGAAATGCATACCGGCTCGCCGAGTTCCTCCACAATTTTCCTCTTCTCCTCAATCTCCGTAGCAGCGTCAATTTTGTTAATCACAGGGATTATCTTCCCCTGCGTTTTTTCAAGTATTATGTCAAGGGTCACATTCATCTTTCTCCTGAATTCTTCCACAGGATCGCTTCCATCCAGTACGAGAAGAACGACATCGGCGCTGTATATCTCCTCAAGAGTCGCCTCAAATGCCTTTATCAGCCAGGGGGGCATGTCCTCAACGAAGCCCACCGTATCTGTGATAAGTATCCTCTCCTTCTCCAGGCGTGAAGTTTTCGTGGCCAGGGTGGAGAACATGCGCTCCTCCGTAATCTGGCCTGTGCTTGTTAACGCGTTTAGCAGGGTGCTCTTACCTGAGTTGGTGTATCCCGCGATGCCCACAAGCACAAAACCCGCCTCGCGACGATGCTTTCTTCGCTCCTCTCTCTCCCTTTTTATCTTCTCAAGGCGCTTCTTGATGCGGGTCATCTTTCTCCGTATTCTCTCGTAGTAGTCAGCCACTTCATACTCTCCAGCGCCATGCCACCCAGCATGCTCTCCCATTCTCGTATGGTGTATAATCTCTCTGATCATGGGAATCTCGTACTGCAACCTGGCGTACTCCACCTGAAGCATCGCCTCTCTGCTCCTAGCGCGATCGGCAAATATGTCAATTATCAGTCCCACTCTGTCACGGACCTCCACCTTTAACTCCTTTTCAAGGTTGTACCACTGCGAAGATTTGAGAACGCCATCAATCGCCACAAGATTCACATTATCAAGAGTTTCAAGATTCTTTTTTATCTCTTCAACCTTGCCACGGGAGAGATAGTACTTCGGGTTCTTTCCC
>JALSPD010000151.1 GCA_026986135.1 DHVE2 group archaeon | reverse complement strand
CACCATATAAAGGAAATTGCTTTTATTCATAGATAGTGCAAAGAAGAACAATGATCCTGCCAGTATAAGATAAAGCCATTTGCTTAAGATCTCAGCCTGCTCTTTACACTCATGCGCATAAATAAGAAGAACAACAAGAGAAGAGAAGGAAATGAAGTAAAGCATTGAAAGCAGCAATATAGAACTCCATCCAAATGGAGTTACTATCAGAGATATCATAAAAAGAATTCTGAATAAGTCCCATCCAGACATGCGATAATCAACTCCGATTGTTTTATATTCTCTCTTTTTATCTTTCTTTTTACTAAACATACTTCACACCGCTGTTTTTATAACATTGTATATATTATGTGCTCCTTTCACAACCTCTCCACCAATACCTAGGACATTCAGATATTCTAACACAACACCTGTGCGAATATCCAGTATTTCACTAGCTTTTCTATACAAAACTTTTACATCATCACCCTTGAGTTCCCATCTGAAAACCGGAACCACTACATAGTATATCTGAATATGTACGCCTTCCGTAAATTTTCTTATAAGAGCTCTATATTCCTCTGCCAGATGGGATTTTTCACGAATGAGAGAATCAAACACATCTGCCTTTATTTTCATGGTTTTGACTATGAATTGCATTGGGAAATCGCAGGCATTAAGCATTTTCTCAAAAATAATAAGCCGATCTATTTTATCTGGATAACTCATGAAATCAAAAGGTATACCATTGTCAACGCGTATTATTCTAAAAAATGCATTACCGTTATACAGGGTCTTTTCATCGTCAAAAAGCTCTATGGGGGAAAATAAAAATTTTCTTTTTCTGTGCGTGTATTTTAATGAAAGATAGGAGTAATAATCCAAATTATCAACCTTGTGAAATGCAAATAGCCATGCAATTATAATGCCAGAAATTACTATTCCTAACTCAGCCCATATGCCGGGAATCAGCAAAGCTAATGACACAAATCCAACAAATACAGCTACAAAAATTATGAGGTCTCTAACCAAAAATACTCCAATACTCATGCGCCTACCAAAATCCTCCGGCACGATCACTTTTAGATCATCCATCATCTCCTAAGACCCCCTTTATTCTCAACCCATTTACCCATAGAATTTCCTAGGTTTCCACTCCCTGCACTTTTATTCACATTAACCACACTGTAAACACTCATTTTTCCAACGAGCATATTCGTCTTTTTATAGCTGAGAGTTGGTGATAATTTTTCAATGTTTCCAAGCTTAACCTCCTTGATATTAATGGCGCCGCTCATTCCTCCACCAACCACTCCACCCGTAAGCATAGTTCCTGCTTTCTGAAAGCCCACTCCAGAGAGCATGGATGGCTCCTTCACAAGTAAATATGCCGACCCAAGCACTAAAGCAAGTGTAGCTATGAAGAAAGATACGGAATTTCCAACAACAGTTGAAAGCATGAGGGGTATTATCATAACGACGGGGAGAAAAATGAGAGATACTGCAAGCCACCAGAGACGTGCACCTATGCTCTGGGTCCATGGATGTATAAGGAGAATAGATGCTATAGGAAGAATCACGATTAATAATGCAAGAAGCACCATTCTAAAGGCCACAAAGATCAGGAGAGATATCGTCTCGACCATAACTATGAATACCCATGAATGATGCCAATATATGTTTACAAGTTGATTAAGGGATGATATGGATGAATTTGGA
>JALSPD010000150.1 GCA_026986135.1 DHVE2 group archaeon | reverse complement strand
ATTTAAATGATTCTCCATATCCAACCTAGGGTCCGGAAGGGAGAGCCCTTGAGCGATGATAGGGCTTGACGACCCGGATCTTTATCATGTACCTTCCATCCACTCCTCAAGATACCTTTTTTGAGCTTCAGTTAGGGTATCAAGCGATATGCCCATTGCTTTTGCTTTCAATTCAGCCACCCTAAAATCTATAGAGTCAGGTACTGAATAAACACGATTCTCCAGAGCATTGTGATTCTTTGCAATGTATTCTGCGGTCAAGGCCTGAAGTGAAAAACTCATATCCATAATCTCCACCGGGTGCCCCTGTCCTGCAACTAAGTTTATGAGACGGCCATCTCCCAGCAGATAGATCTTCTTATCACCCAAATCATACTCTTCCACATATTCCCTTATTTTTCTCTTTGAAACGGCGAGAGCTTCCAGATCAGACTTTGAGATCTCATTATCAAAATGTCCTGCATTCGCAAGGATTAAACCATTCTTTGCGTATTTTATATGCTCACCCCGCACAACATCTTTCATTCCTGTAGCGGTGATTACGAAATCAGCCTCCTTTATTGCATCAATCATCTTCATTACCCTGAAACCATCCATTCGTGCCTCAATACCACGAACGGGATCTATTTCAGTAACAATAACATCTGCACCCATGCCTCTCATTCTCATAGCAATACCCTTCCCGCACCACCCATAACCAGCTACAACAACCGTTTTTCCAGCAATGCTTAGATTTGTAGCGCTTAAAATTCCATCCACAGTACTCTGCCCAGTACCATAGCGGTTATCAAATAGATGCTTCATCTTTGCATCGTTTACATCAAACATGGGAAAACGCAATACACCCATCTTCTCCATAACCCTGAGACGAAGTACCCCTGTTGTGGTTTCTTCGTTTCCACCCATTATGGGAATATCAGAATATTCAGTATGTAGTAGGGTAGTAAGATCACCACCATCATCAATAATGATATCCGGACCCATCTCAAGAACACGATGGAGATTCTCATAATATTCCTCTCTGGTCTCTCCTTTCTTAGCAAACACGGAAATGCCGCGGGATCGCAAAGCAGTTACTACAGAATCATCGGTGCTAAGGGGATTGCAGGATGCAAGACGAACCTCTGCACCACCAGCCTTCAGGGTAAGTGCAAGAACACCGGTTTTGGCCTCCACATGAAGAGCCATACCTACCCTGAGCCCGGAAAATGGTCGCTCTTTAATAAATCTCTCACGTACCATAGCAAGAACAGGCATATGCATTTCTGCCCAATCAAGCCTGGCATTGCCCTCGGATAGTAAACTTTGCATGATAGAGCATGCCAAAAGAGATATATGATTTTATTTCTCTAAAAACTTCACAATAGCAATCGTAGATTCGGATCCATCAGTCATCTTTGAAAGGTAAGTAATATCAACCTTCTCACCGTAGTAGTTTGAAGCCTCTCTGATAAGCTGATCAAAAAAGCCATCAAGCTTATTTGGAGAAGAATACACAATTTTAACCCACCTTTCAGCATCATCATAATCAACGACCCTTATTTTTTTACCGATATTTACAGGTGGTATGGAAGCATGGACCTTCTCTACGTTCTTCATAAAAATATAAGCGTCACCATACCTTCCAAGAAGATCTGGATACTTCTCTGCAAGCATTTTAAAAATCGCTTTTCCAAAGTGCCTCTGGCATAACAAGGGATCGTTGTATCCCATTATCCTATGAGCTGCAAAGGCAAAACTCCTGAATTCTTCATCGGGATAGTTAATCTCATCTTTGAATTCAAGCCTCTTTCCGTATGCCCTTTCAAGCTCAGCTAAACCCGCAAGACCTCTTTTATAGCGTACAAAATCCACAATTCCGTTCATTATTAGACCTAACATTGTATAAAGTATGCAGATTTGGATAGGTAAATAACTTCTTCATAAATGCTCAATCATTTAGGCGCGGCGAAAAAAGTAAATACATTACCAGATATAGGAAAAATAATGATAGCATTTGGACCAGTGCCGTCCAGACGATTGGGGAGGAGTCTGGGAATAAACAACATGCCTGATAAGATATGCAGTTATGCATGTGTTTACTGCCAGATTGGTAAAACACTACATATGGACATTAACCGCAGGGAGTATTATGCGCCTCTTAAAATCTACGAAGAGGTTGGTAAGATAATAAGGGATAATGTGGACTACATTACATTTGTACCAGATGGTGAACCCACCCTGGATATAAACCTTGGAAAAACCGCAAGATTGCTAAAGGATTATGGCCTGAAACTTGCAATAATAACCAATTCTTCCCTGGTTTACAGAGAGGATGTACTCTCGGATCTTATGGAATTTGACTATATTTCTTTAAAAGTTGATGCCGTTACTACGGGGATATGGAAGCGCATAAACAGACCGCATAAAAATCTGGATCTGGAGAAAATTAAAGAGGGTATGCTTAACCTGAGGAAGGAATTCGGTGGTACACTTGTAACTGAGACAATGCTAATTGACGGTATTGATTATAATAATGAGATAGCCTATATATCTGAATTCTTACGAATTCTTAGACCAGATACAGCATACATTGCCATACCCACAAGACCTCCTGCAGAAAGGTGGGTAAAGCCACCATCTGAGGAAACACTTAACTATGCATATCATGTCCTTTCCTCCGTGGTTAAAACTGAGTTCCTTATAAGCTACGAGGGCTACGATTTTGATTCAACGGGAAATTTTAAAAGAGATGTGCTTTCAATAACCTCCGTTCACCCCATGAGGGAGGATGCTGTGAGAGATCTTATGAGAAAGGATAATGCCTCTGAGGAGGATCTTAAAAAACTAGTTGAAAGCGGTGAACTTATAAGGGTCCATTATAGAGGGCATACATACTACATGCGTGCTCTACCAAGCAGAAAATATATGGGGGGATTATGAACCTAAATAATAATAACGGTAACATCACCCACATTTATAACTGAGGCTTCCATACCATGGTACATTTTTGCCTTGCTTACTTTAACCATGTCCTCCGTGATCTTTATCCCGTTGATCTCCGCTTTTCCGTAGAGAATATCCTTCCATAGACTTTCTGGATCTGCGTTTCTTATGTAATCAACTATCTCCCTTGCCCGTTCCTTGTACTTGGGACCTATAACGGCAAAGTTTGGTTTAACTTCAATAACCTTTTCTTCTGCATTACCCTCAATACCCACCTTAACCTTGGCCTTAAATGTCCCTGCTATATCCTCAATTCCATCTGCAATACCATCAATGATTATCTCCTTTATTTCCTTTCTGTTCTCGTTTTTCCACCTCCGTATCTCAGCAATGGTATCCTTCACCTTTTCACCCACCTCCAGTGCATATTCATCCTTTAAAACAGGCTCTGGCCATGAGGTTAGATGTATGCTCTTCTCACCAACCAATCCCCTGAATACATCCTGATAAATTTCTTCTGTTATGTGGGGAAGGAACGGGGCAAACATTTTGATTATTCCCAAAAATACCTGATAAAGAGTGTATCTGGTGCTCTCATCCTCAAGCCTATGCTTTATCATCTCTACATACTGATCTGCGAAAACATGCCAGGTGAAGTTTTCAATGATCTTTATAGCTCTATCGTACCTGTACTCATCCATTAGCTCAGTCACCTCTCTGACCACCTCACTGTACCTTGTAAGTATCCAGCGATCCATAAATCTAAGTTCTTCTGGTTTTTTGATTTCTTCCCTGATTACACCCTTCGCAAATCTGCCAAGATTATACAGCTTTATCACCAGTTTTCTTCCCCTCTTGACATCCTTGTACCTGAAGGGCGTATCCTCACCAATGGTGCAGCTGGCCGCAAAGTATCTGAATGGATCTGTACCATACTCATCTATTATATCAAGGGGATCCACCACATTGCCCCATGAGGTGTGCATGGGCCTTCCATCAGGACCCAGAATGAAACTATCCACAAATATATCCTCCCAGGGCTTTTCCCCGGTAACTGACTTGCACCGCAGTATCGTGTAGAAAGCCCAGGTGCGTATTATATCATGGCTCTGGGGACGAAGACTCATAGGATAGAGTTTCCTGAATTTCTCATCATCCCTTGCCCAGAATGTATTGTAGAGAGGAGATATGGAAGAATCAACCCACGTGTCAAACACGTCTTCTGTTCCTTTGAGAGGTGCCCCGCACACAGGACAGTTTTCATAGGGTGGAGGATCAACAGTGGGATCAACATGTCTGTCCATTTTTTGGAGATCTTCAAATCTGGGAACAAATGCATGTCCATTTTCGCATTCCCAGATAGGTATGGGCGTGGCAAAGTATCTCTGTCTTGAAACAACCCAATCCCATTCAAGTGAATTTATCCACTCTTCCAGACGTTTCTTCATGAATTCAGGTATCCACTTAATTTCATCTGCGGTCTTTCTTACTTCGTCCTTTAACTCCCTTATTTTGATGAACCACTGCTCCTTATTTACAAACTCAATGGGTGTATGACATCTCCAGCAAACCCCAACGTTCTGTTCAATTTCCTCTCTTTTTATAAGGAGTCCCTCTTTCTCAAGGTCTTCCGCTATTTTTCTTCGGGCTTCTTCAACAGGTAATCCAGCATACTTTCCAGCTCTCTCAGTCATCCTGCCCTCTTCATCAATGCCATCAAGAAACTTAAGATTGTACTTGTAAATCCATTCCAGATCATCTTTATCGCCCACGGAACATATCATAACTGCCCCTGTACCGAACTCAGGATCCACCTTTTCATCGGCCACAATCTCTACCTTCTGACCATATATCGGAACGATGGCATGTTTACCCACCATATCTCTGTACCTCTCATCATCAGGATGTACAGCAATCAACTGGCATGTGCACAGCAGTTCAGGACGTGTGGTGGCTATAACGATTTCGCCGCCCTCCTCAACCTTGAAGCGGATATAATTCAAATTGGTTTTCCTCTTCCTGTACTCTATCTCGGCATCCGCTATTGCAGTTCCACATCTGGGACACCAGTTCACAGGGTGTTTTGCCTTGTAAACAAGACCTTTTTCAAACATTTTAATGAATGAAAGCTGAGTTATTCTTCTATAATAAGGAGCATCAGTCTGATAGTATATGCTCGGATCCATACTCTCTCCAAGTATCTTGTACTGCCTGATCATCTCCCCTATATTTGCGTTAGCAAAATCCTCGCACAATTTTATAAATTCATGTCTCGGAGTTTCACGCATCTTTATCCCGTATTTCTTTTCCACATTCACCTCAATTGGCATTCCATTAACATCAAAGCAAAGAGGAAAGAAAACATTGTAGCCACGCATTCTTTTATATCTGGCCATTATATCTATATGCGTATAATGAGTGGCATGCCCTATGTGAAGCTTACCGCTTGCATATCTTGGAGGAACATCAATGCTGAAAACTGGCTTTTCACTATCCCAATCAAACCTATATATTTTTTCCTTCTCCCAGTAATCCTGCCACCTTGACTCGCTCTCTTTAAAGTTGTACATAATTGGGTGAAAGTGGGAGGAAATATAAAAATTTAGGTCTGTATCCTTAACTCCTGCTGATGATTCTCAATTAAAACAGGAGTGGGTCCTTAAAAGGCTTAATAAGAAGTATTTCCTAATTCATATAGATTGGATAATAAATGTTACCATTAGTACAGATTAAAATAATAAAAAGTATAATAAAGTATCAAAGTAGAAAACTATTTATATAAATTTTTACAATACCTAATGGGTGATATGTTTGGGGAAAGAAAAAATATTTCTGGCAATATTGACAGCCATGGTTCTTATCTACATTGCCTCAAATGCAAATATGAATTTATCCAAAAATACGGAGAATGAAGGAACTACCATAATTTACAGATTTACACCGCATGGAATCATTAGAATAAACAACGACACAGATTTTGCAAATCAGGCAGCGATGGAGGGATGGCCAGGAAATGGATCAGAAGGCAATCCATACATCATTTCCGGGCTGGAAATAGATGCACACGGGAAGGGGAACTCAATATATATTGGAAATACCACCAGTTATTTCATAGTGGAAAACTGCAAGCTTTACAACGCATCATATCACTCCAGCCCATATCATGAAGGATTCGGAATAACTCTCTACAAGGTTAAAAATGGAAAAATATACAACAACACCATCTATGAAAACAACAAGGGAATATACATATACACTTCAAGCGACAACATCATTTCCAGCAATCAAATTTCAAATAACCATGGTCATGGTATAACCATATACGAGTACAGTGGCAGTAATATTATTGAAAATAACAACATCTCAAATAACCAGTGGTTCGGTATATATATTGATACATCATCGCATAACAGCATAAAAAACAACACCATTTACGGAAATGGTAATTATCCAGTATATCTCTACTCATCCAGCAGCAATGCAATCATAAACAATACAATATCAAATAATGGGAACCTGCTCTACATCAACTCAGGGAGCAGAAACTGGATATATGGCAACATGTTTTCCCATAATAACGGATCAAACTCAACATACAACTCCTCACATATTCAGGCCAAGGACGATGGAAGTTACAATCACTGGAACTCCTCACAATATGGAAATTACTGGCTTGACTGGGCCAAGAACAACGATACTAACGACATGAATCAGGATGGTTTTGTTGACTGGGCCTACAAACTGGATGGGGGCTCTGGAAGCAGAGATAGCCATCCTCTTAAAAATTACTACATAACAAGGCCAATGGCACCCATTAACTTAATTGCAGAGGGTAGAGAAAATTATGTGAATCTCAGCTGGGAAAATCCATCTCCAGAGTCAAGAAATGCCACTGAATTCAAAGTATACAGAAACGATGTGCTACTGGGCACAACATCGGCCCTTAAACCCTGGTACAATGATACGGGCGTATCTACGGGAGTGCTTTACAGGTACTATGTAAAAGCGGTGAACTACCTCGGAGAAAGCGATAAAAGCAATGAAGTAAGGATAATTCCAGGGCCATATCTCAGGGGGCTTATAGAGTGGTTAAAATTTGATAATGGCACGGGCAACATCGCGTATGACTACTCAGGTCACGGAAACGATGCAAAAATAATTGGCGCTAAATGGACCGAGGGTGTGATAAACAAAGCTTTGAGTTTTGATGGCACCAACGATTATGTGAACTGCCAGAAACTTGCAGAATATATGAGTGATCAGCAGGTCAAAAGCATAACCCATGCTGCCTGGGTAAAATTCACCAATTTAAACCAAGAGGGGCAAATAACAGGCCAGAGGCAAAGCCATATTCATTCTGAACTTCAGGTTGAAACGAATGGAAAAGTCCATTTCTGGATGGAAGATGACAGCGATACAGACTACTATGTGATATCAACCAATCCTCTTAACGACGGAAACTGGCATTTTATTGTTGGCAGCTACAATTACACATCCAGCAGAATGCAAATATGGGTGGATGGAGTGTTGAACAAAGAATACGAATACCATTTTACACCTGTTGGCACAATAGACAATTTTTATGTGGGATATGGAGATAACAGTTATTTCAGAGGAGTGGTTGATAATGTAATGATTTACGAACGAGCGCTGAACGCAGATGAGGTTCAATCACTATACCATAGTGTCCTTACTCCTCCTCTCAATCTCAGCGCAAAATCCAGTGAAGGATACGTTAATATAACATGGGATGCACCTGCAAGTAATGGGAGCTCACCCATTAAAGGATACACT
>JALSPD010000149.1 GCA_026986135.1 DHVE2 group archaeon | reverse complement strand
ACCCACACATATCCTAGCGCCTGCCATAAATGTGCCGCGAGAAGATGTGGCAAAGATCCTCAGCAAGTTCATGAAGGAGAAAGGAATAATTGAAGAGGATCTTGACGAAAGAGATATTCAGAAGATGGTTGAAGTCGTGAGAAAGTTCCTCAGGGATAAGTTCTTCACTGCCGATGTGGGTATAAATGGAGCAAACGCGCTTGCTGCCGACACAGGTACAATGTTCATAATTGAAAATGAAGGCAATGCGAGACTTAGCATTGGAGCCCCGCCCGTGCAGATTGCGCTTATCGGCGTTGAGAAAATAGTTCCGACCCTTGAGGATGCATTCAAGGTAACAGAGGTTACATGGAGATATGCAAATTACACGGTACCTGCATATGTTAATCTTATATCTGGACCGAGCAAAACTGGAGATATAGAGAAGGTAATAACCTATGGAGCCCATGGTCCCAAGGAGCTGCATGTTATCCTTCTTGATAATGGCCGCACTGAGATGAGAGATAAGGGCTATGAAGAGGCATTGTACTGCCTTAGATGCGGCACTTGCCTTTATGAATGCCCAATTTACGCGGTTACCGCAGGATTCTTCGGACAGCAGTACATGGGAGGAATAGGCGCAATATGGGACGCGTTCACAACAGTCGGACTGGAGAAGGCATCCCCCATAGCATACACATGCGTGCGCTGTGGTAAATGCAAGGTTATGTGCCCCCTCAACATAGATATACCCGGGATGATTTCAAAGCTCAGGAACGATGCCAGGAAGGAAGGATACGTACCGAAAATAGTACGTGACTTTGCCGCCGAGATAGAGAGTTTCGTGAAGGAGTAAGATTAAACATAATGATGTCATGCGCAACTGGTGAAAAAGATGAGCAAGGATATCAAAGAGCGGGCACTGCAGCTGCATGCGCGTTACCACGGGAAGATACAGACTCTACCAAAAGTGCCTGTGGAGGATCGCAGCGATCTGAGTTTGTGGTACACCCCTGGGGTTGCTGAGCCATGCAAAAAAATAAAGGAAGACCCTGAAAGCGTCTATGAGTACACGAATAAAGGGAACACCGTGGCGGTTGTGAGCGATGCAACCCGTATCCTTGGTCTTGGTGACATCGGACCACTCGCAGGGTTGCCTGTGATGGAGGGTAAGGCGCTCCTTTTCAAGCACTTTGGAGGTATAGATGCAGTACCCATAATGCTTGATACAAAAAATCCAGACAAGTTCATTGAGGTAATAAAGATAATAGCACCCTCCTTCGGAGGGATAAACCTTGAAGACATATCATCTCCAAAATGCTTTTACATCCTTGATCGTCTTCGCAAGGAGCTTAACATACCTGTATGGCATGATGACCAGCAGGGCACCGCCACCGTTGTTTTGGCTGCAGTTATAAATGCTCTTAAAATAGTCGGGAAAAAGATGGAGGATGTTGTGGTAACATTCTTTGGAGCTGGAGCTGCTGGCTACGCTTCAATGCGTTTGCTGGCTGAGGCAGGTGTGGACCCCGGAAACATCAGAGTGGTAGAAATCGTGAATCGCGAGCCAACTGTTCTTCACCAGCATATGGATCTGGCAAGATTGTTCCCCTACAGAGGCTGCTTCCTTAGAAAAACAAACAAGGATAATGTGATGGGTGGACCAGAGGAGGCTCTTAAGGATGCGGATATTCTCATATCCTTCACACGCCCAGGACCTAGAGTGATAAAGAAAGAATGGATTGAAAAGA
>JALSPD010000148.1 GCA_026986135.1 DHVE2 group archaeon | reverse complement strand
GGTGCTCTCCACCAGTTTTGTTATCTCAAATGGGAATATTATCTTTGTTGCCTTGCCATCAGCCATCTTGGCAAGGGTATCAAGGGATAGGACGCTTAAAGCACGAGATGTGAGCACGGCAGAGCCAAGGGATATTATGCGGTACCTCTGCGCCTCACCCTGGGCTTTCAGTATGGTTGCGATTCTCGTACCCTCTGCCTCCAGAATGCTTGCCTGTCTTTTACCCTCCGCTTCAAGTATTGCCGCCTGCTTCTTTCCCTCTGCTTCAAGGATCTGGGAGCGCTTCACTCCATCCGCTCTTAGTATCGCGGCTCTTCTCTCCCTTTCGGCGGATGTCTGCTCCTCCATTGCCTGCTTCACCTTGGGTGATGGATCAACCTCCTTGATCTCAACCGCCTCAACCTTTACCCCCCATTTGTCCGTGGCCTCGTCAAGAACATCTCTTAAATGAGCGTTTATCTGCTCCCTGTTGTAGAGTATCTCATCCAGGGTCATGTTACCGATGACGGATCTAAGGGTTGTTCTTGCAAGGTTGATGGTTGCAAGCTTGTAATCCTGCACCTCGTAGAATGCCTTCTTAGCATCCACCACCTTTATATAGATGACTGCATCCACGCCAGTGGGCGAGTTATCCTTGGTAATCACTTCCTGCTTGGGGACATCCCATGTCTGAGTTCTCATATCTATGCGGTACACCTGGGCAAAGGGAAACACCACATGGAACCCGGGATTAAGCACACCTCTGTGCTTTCCAAGGAAGATGTATATACCTCTTTCCCAGGGCTTTATGATCCTCACCATGGTTGAAAAGAACATGATGAGGATCACCACTATCAGAAAAAGAATAGCTCCTATCACAGCTGGATCTATCATTTATTTCACCTCCTCCACAATAAGATGCACACCTTCTGCACCTTTCACAACAACTTTTTTTCCTTCCTCTATTTCATTCTCCGAGGTTGCGCTCCATATCTCACTATCCACCCTTACCTTCCCTCTCAGGGTTCCTGGCTCAATTTTTTTTGTTACAATCCCTATCTTCCCCACCAGCTTGTCAGGAGTGGTGGTTGTCGGAGGTTCAGGTTCTCCAAGTTTTCTGTAGAACCACAATGTAAATGCGATGGAACCCATAGCACTTAGGAACATGAGGATGGACGCCAGCATGATGTCCAGGTCTCCTATTATAAGCATGGCAATGCCCAGTATGAGGAGAATCGTTCCAGGAACTGCAATGAAGAATCCAGGAGCATGAACCTCTGCCAGGAGCATAAGAAGACCGACTATTATCAGGGCCACCCCCAGCCAGAACATAGGTATGGAATGTTATACGGGTATTTAACTGTATTGACCGCAGGAGGTTTTGGTAATGAAAAGAAAAAGTATTAATAATGACTGGCGATAAAGAGTGATGTTATGAATAATGTTATGAATATCAAAGACCTGCTTGAAAAGGGCCGAGAGCTCAGGTCCCAGGGAAAATATGAAGAGGCTGTTTCACTTTATGAGTCACACATTGATGAGTTTCACAGTCCCCGTGACAGGGTGGAGATTTTAAGGGCACTTGCAATGGCCTATCTGGGCACAGGTGATGCCTACAGGGCGTTGTCAACAATACAAGAAGCAATTAAACTTGCCGAAGATAGCAATATGGATGACGACACTCTTTTAACAAAGCTTTATACTGCTGCATTTGATATACACTATTACCTTGGGGACATTAGCGCATGTGAGAGGTACAGAAAAATGGGTATGAAGCATGTGGACAGGGCAGATATGGAGGAACAGTTCAACTTTTACAATCTTCTTGCAATTTACTCGTTTGATAAGGGAAGAATAGGTATGGCAAGAAACTACTGGGAAAAGTGCCTTGAAATTGCCACAGCCAAGGGGGATCCCAAACTGATTGCCATAGCCTACAACAATCTTGGAGAGGTTTATCGTGTGAAGGGGGAATACAGAAAAGCACTGAGCCATTACAGGATGGCCTATGAGAGGTCAAAGGAAGGTGATGATTACAGGGGCATGGCGATAAATCTACTTAATATGGGTGAAATTGAAAGGGAGAATGGCAATCTTGACAGGGCGGCAGAGTACTTGAAGGAGAGTATAGATCTATATGAGAAGCACAAGGATAATAACATAGCATCCACATCCTATGCCACCTATGCACCCATTCTGGCGGACATGGGAAGGTACGATGAAGCGATGGATGCTGCAAAGAAGGCCATGAAGATTGCAGAGGATATGGGCCGTAAGGGGGATATGGGCGAGGCTCTGATGGCCCTCGGGTATGTGTATGAGATGATGGATGATTACAAGAATGCTATGAGAACCTACAACGAAGCAAGAAAAATATTTGTTGAGATAGCCAATAAAGTACTTTTGAGCGAATGCGAACTGGCCATAGGCCGTGTGCTTTTAAAGGGGAACATGAAGGATGCAGCGAGGTTCCACCTGGAGGAAGCGAAGAAGATTGCCAACGAAATTGGTGAATTCAAAGTGGTTCAGAAAGCAAATTCACTTCTGGCAAAATGTTAGTTACTATTCTTGATGGATATGTTGACGAACCCTCGCTTCTCGGAGTTCCACCATACATATCCCCATACATAAGGCAGGTTGCCGGTGTTTGCCGTGAGCTTGAGGTTGATTGCAGGTACATGACCATTGATGACTGGAGAGCTGGAGTGCCGGTGGAAGGCGATGTTCTCGTATTCGTGGGTGGCGCAATAGTGCCCGGAAAGTATCTGCGGACCTATCCAGCATCTCTGAGGGAGGTAATGGAGATAGCAAAATCATTCCGCGGCTTGAAATTGCTTGGTGGGGGCCTGGCAAGATACGGTCTCATAAGGGATGGCTTTGATTTCATTGCCAGAAGGGATGTGGATTCGCTCTTATATGATGTCCTAACGGATAATTTTGAGGGACACAGATATCATACAATTGCGGAATGGAATCGGTGGCTCATCAAGGGCGCGGAGATAGTAAGGCAGCATCCTGATTTTCCGCAAAGCATTATAGCAGAGATTGAGACATTTCGCGGATGCCCAAGGTACATAACAGGCGGCTGCTCATTCTGCACAGAACCGCTCTTTGGAAAGCCTGTGTTCAGGGATATTGATGACATTGTTCGCGAAGTTCGTACTCTGAGGGAACTGGGTGTTGTTCATTTCCGCATAGGTGGACAGAGCTGCATATACTCATACAAGGCATACGGAGTTGGAGAGAAGGATGTGGTGCAGCCGAATCCCGGAGCTCTCGACGAGCTGTTCTCGCGGTTAAATGCTCTCAAACCAAAGGTGCTGCATGTGGACAATGCGAATCCTGCTGTGATTGCCTCATATCCCGGGGAAAGTGAGAGAATAACCGAAATACTTGTGAAATACACAACCCCCGGAAATGTGCTATCCTTCGGTATGGAGAGTGCTGATCCAGAGGTGGCTAGGAGAAACAATCTCAATGCCACGCCTGAGCAGGTGATCTCCGCCATTGCCCTTGTGAACGAGATTGGCGGAGAAAGGGGCTATAATGGTATGCCGAAACTCCTTCCTGGATTGAACTTCATCTGCGGGCTCTGGGGAGAGAGAAGGGATACATACGCGCTCAATTTTGAGTTTCTCCACAGCGTTCTTGATAAGGGCTATCTTCTCAGGAGGATAAACATAAGGCAGATCGCACCCATTCGTGCCAGATTCAGGCACAAATACAGGCATGAGTGCTGGAAATTCAGGGACAGGGTTCGCAGGGAGATTGATGCACCAATGCTCAGGAGGATGCTTCCCCGTGGCACCGTTTTGGGGGATGTTTATCTTGAGGTGAGGAAGGGCAATTATACATACGGGAGGCAGATTGGCTCGTACCCACTTGTTGTTGTGCTCCCCTATCCCACACAGATCGGGAGATTTGTTGATGTTAGAATTTTTGATTACGGTGAGAGGAGCGTTACTGGGGTTGAATATCCCCTTGATATAAACAGGGTATCATTTTCGGTTTTGAAATCCCTACCTGGTATAGGTGATAAAAGGGCAGCTATGATAGTCCGGCAGAAGCCTTTCAAAACACGTAGAGAAATCATTGAGAAGTTTCCTGAATTGGCAGAATTTCTGGATGATGGTGAATAGATCATTTGTGTTCAATAACGAATTCGCAGTACTCGTCTCCCGTTGCTTTGCATTTAACCTCCTTACCATGATACTCCTTTCCCTCAACACCTTCTACGATTCCCGTCAGCACGCCTCTCATAAAGTGGCACACATGGCTTTCGCTTTTCCCCTCTCTGGAGAGAAAACTCTCGGATTCAAAGGAATCATAAACAATAATTCTGTATACGCCATCATTTTCTCCTCTCTCCACGACTTCTCCTGTACCCCATCCGAAGTACCAGCCCACTGCTTCTATAACATCCCATATATCTATCCCATGCTTCCTTGCTATGTGGATGTAGTGCTCATATAGATCGCGTCCTATTCTCTTACCACCCTTGTACAGTATGGTATCACCTGCGGCGTTGAATATCTCTTCAAGATCCCTGGTGAGATCGTATGGGAAATAATCTGTGGACATCAGAACATAACGCCTGTTCAGAAGGTTGATTTTACCCTCCCCGCAGGGATTTCTGTCGGCCAGTTTTTTAATAATTTCCTTTATTTTGTCCTGTAGCTCCTCTTTTGTATGCATTAAGACCACCTCACTCTTTTGATGAGTCCGAGCCTAACAAGGCGTTTTTTACGCGCTCTTTCCACACCCAGGTAATCTTTCTCTATGGTGTATAGTTTATCCACAAGCGCGACGAGCTGGGGGGGCTCTGGATGTTCAATATCAATACCCACAAGCTTCATATTGGCGGTAAGAACAGCCATACCATCCTCATAGTTGCCGTAACTGGCAGAGAAGTCATCCATTATGATATCAAGGGCATCCTTAAGAGTTTCTGGGATCCTTTCTGAAGTGTCTGAAACCATTACGGGATAGAATACAAATGTCATCTCCGCCAGTTTTCTGAAGGCCTCCTCCACATTTTCTCCCGTTTTGGCGCTTGTAAGCAGGAATGGCACTCCAATCTGATTTGCGAAGTTCTCCACATCCTCATATGTTATCTCCCAGTTCTCAAGATCCCTTTTGTTGGCAAGAAGCACAGCAGGCACTCCAGCAACTCTTTCAAGCACGGGAAGCCAGTAATGCGATATGCTGTGAAGGGTACTTTTTCTGGTTAGATCGCATACGAGAAGGGCTCCATCGCTCCCTCTGAATGCGGCCTCCTGCACCTGCGTGAACCCCTGCTGTCCCAGCACATCCCATATGAGCAGGGTGAGTTCAATATTCATGCCCTCCCATTCTAAATTCATTGTTTTCTTGCTAACTTTTGTTCCAATGGTCATTATGTATTTGTCATCAAATACATCGTACACGTATCTCCTGACAAGCGAGGTTTTACCAACAGCGGCATCTCCAAGAAGAACGATCTTTCTTTTAATCTCCATTGCCTCTCACTGAATTAACTATGGGGTTAAATTATTTAACCATTTCTCAAATATCATCACGGGGCATTGAACTGCCATGGATGGTGGCTCCCCAATCCTTTAATTTAGTCAAATGACGAACCAATCCTGCCCGGGTCCTGAAAAAATTTTAAATACATAAATCCATTGGACAACGGAATGAGATCGCCAAAGATATGGAAGATATGCGTGATCGGCGATGTTGATGTGGGCAAAACCTCACTGGTTAAGAGATTTGTGTTCAACACCTTCTCTGAGGAGAAGGAGGAAGCTGTGGAGAGCAGAGCATTCAAGAAGAAGATGGGCGATATTACTCTTATGATCTGGGATGTAAGTGTTTATGAGCAGCATGTGGACAGGCTTCTCAACGGTGCCAAAGCCGTGGTAATCGTTGGGGATATCACAAGGGGATCCACCTACAACACCATGCGAGAGATTGCAAGGTATCTGGATGGCCACAGGGCTATGAAAATATTTGTGGGCAATAAAAAGGACATGAAGTATCGTGCGGAGTTCTGGAAGGATGAGCTTGGAGAACTTGCCGATGAGTATTCATCCTCGTTCTTTTTCACAAGTGCGAAGACAGGTGAGAATGTAGATGAGCTCTTTTCCCATATAATATCCAACGCATGAGGTGAAAATTTTATATTCTTTCGGGCATGCCAGCCCGGTGATGATAATGCGCAGGATCAAGGTAGCACCCTCAATTCTATCAGCAGATTTTTCCAATCTCTGCCATGAACTGGAACTATGCAAGAGAGGCGGAGCGGATATAATACATCTGGATGTGATGGACGGTCACTTTGTTCCAAACATAACCTTTGGACCTGTGGTTATAAAGAGTATTCGTAAATGCACAGATATTCCGTTTGATGCGCATCTTATGATTGAACGTCCCGATAAGTACATAAAGGACTTTGTTAAGGCAGGGGCGGATATAATCACTGTGCATCGCGAGGTTGAGGTGGATCTTGAGGCAGTACTGAGAAAAGCAAGGAACTATGGAGTGGAAGTGGGTCTCGCGCTTAATCCAGATACCCCATTTGATAAAGCTAAGGACTTCGTTGAATCAATTGACTACCTTCTCATAATGTCCGTTTATCCAGGCTTTGCTGGGCAGAGGTTCATAGAGAGTGTTCTCTCCAAAATAAAGGAGGCCAGAGAGTACATAGATGGAGAAGGTCTGAGTGTGAAAATAGGTGTGGATGGAGGTATCAAGCATACCAATTTCAGGAAGGTTGTTGATGCTGGTGCAGATATAATTGTGGCAGCCAGCGCCATTTTTGGTGGAGATGTAATCGCAAATATAAAGGAATTCAAGAGGTACACTCCCTAAAGGAAATGTTTAAGTTAGGTTACATCATACATAGTAAGGAGGTGAGGAAGAATGAAAATAACCTGGCTTGGACATTCGGCATTTCTGATGGAGGGAACACGTAAAGTGCTCGTAGACCCGTTCATCACAGGGAATGATAAATCGCCGGTTAAGCCAGATGATATTGATTGCGACCTAATTGCGGTCACCCATGGACACGGGGATCATCTGGGCGATGCCATATTTATCTCCAAGCGTAAGAATGTGCCAGTGATTGCCATATATGAGGTTGCTGAGTACATAAATTCAAAGGGTGCAACTGCTATAGGCATGAACTTCAGCGGAACTTACGAGCAGGATGGTGTCAGGATCACCATGGTTCCCGCACTGCATTCCTCTGGAATAACAGAATCTGAATTCACCCATAGTGGAGGACTCCCTGCAGGATTTATAATTGAGATGGACGGTAAGACTGTCTATCACGCAGGTGATACTGGCCTATTTGGTGATATGAAACTCATTGGCGAACTGTACAGTCCTGATGTGGCCCTTCTGCCGGTGGGCGGGCTTTTCACCATGGATACTAGACTCGCAACAATAGCAGCCAAATGGATTAAGCCAAAGGTTGTTATTCCCATGCATTACAACACATGGCCTCCAATAGAGGCAAATCCAGAAGAGATGCGCGAAGATCTGGAAAGAGAGGGCATAGATCTTGTTATTCTGAACCCGGGAGAAAGCTACGAATTTTGAAAAGCAGCATTAAATCCATTTTTATATTTTACGAATAAACCTTTTTGAGGAGGTATGGTGTTGCGAGGGAGGAGATTATCACGTATATTATGGTTGTTGCTATAATTGCAGATCCCACCGCTGGTGGAAATATCCCACTTGCGTAGGCAAGGGATGCAATAACAAGTGCAACCTCCATCTCGGGAGTCATGCCCACACCCACGCGAAGAGAATCCT
>JALSPD010000147.1 GCA_026986135.1 DHVE2 group archaeon | reverse complement strand
AATTTAAAAATGCTGGCACGGACCATCAGATCAGATACATGCAATCCAAAGTGTATAAAAAGGATGCCTCTGTAATCTGGGAGTCCCAGGATGGCTTTTTTAAATCTATCATTTTTCCCTCAAATATAACCACTCGTATAGATATTGAGATTAAAAATTTTGATTTGAATCTCATATTCAAAGGAAAACCATTCTGGTACCATCACGGAACAACGGCTGAAATAGCTCCAGGTAAATATGTACATGGATTTGAGATACTGGGTGAAGTATATGGCAAAGTAAATGATATGAACGTACAAGGATATGGAGTATTTGAAAGAGCTGATTTTACAAGGTCTCTTGTGGAGGACAATAGCACCCTTTTCTTAAACTGGATTGCTGTGGTTTCAAATGAGGTAAAAGGTATATTTTACTGGCAGGGCACATACAAGGAAGCTGGGATCTGGATAGAAAATACATACAAGGAACCCATAGACTTCGCTTTTGTTAATCTTAGCATTGATGAAGATGATGTTAAATATTACCACATGCTCGTATCCCTGAATACCGGAAAAATTGATATTTCAGGAGAGAGCCGCGTTAGTGGTGGACACCTCTCTGTAGTATTTACAAAAATTCAATACAATGGCACAGAATACGAAGGTTTTTCATTTATAGACACCACCCGATTTTGATTTTCGTTATCTTTGTGTAATTTTTTGTTCAAATTCGCAACAGCTCAAACATAGGAGTGCGATGTATCTCCAAAAAGTTAAATAAGCATGATGAAATCCACCCATCGCCCTCTGGAGGTCAGCCATATGAAATACACAATCAAGAAGGATCCCCATAAGGACGAAAGGGTCCAGAAAATTATTGAGATAAGCGGTGAGAACATTTTCGCCTGCTATCAATGCGGTCGTTGTTCATCCGGATGCCCGATGGCGGAGTTCATGGATGTTCTTCCGAATCAGGTCTTTATGTTTCTGCAGGAAGGAGACGTGGATACCCTTCTGAATGCAAAAACACCGTGGATATGTGCCGCATGCTTCACATGCACCGTTCGCTGTCCTGTGGGACTTGATCTGGCAGCGGTGATGGAGGCAATCCGCGAGTTACAGTTGCGCAAGAATTACGATTATGTTGACCCATATAAGGTTGAGGAGCGTGAAGAGCTTCCTCCGATAGCCCTCGTAAGCAACTTCAGAAAATTCACGCCTTGAGGTGGAAGAATGAACCTGAAGAAGATAATGTTTTATCCGGGATGTACTCTAAAGGGTGTTGCAAAAAACCTTGAAGACAGCACCGTTGAAAGTGCCCGCGTGCTTGGATACGAATTCATTGAGCTGCCTGGCTGGACATGCTGCGGAGCAGTATACGGGCTTGCACAGGACAGTGTCAAATTCACAATTGCAAATGTTAGAAACCTGATAAGGGCACAACAATACAGCGAGGAAATAGGGGACAACAGGCTGGTTGCAGTGTGTTCAATGTGCTATAATAACCTTAAAAGGGCGCATATTGATGTGCTCAAGAACAGGGATAAACTGAAGACCCTTGATCTCTTTATGGACGAGGAACCCGATTATAAAGGAGATATCAAGGTAATGCACTATTTAACCTTCCTCAAGGAGGAAGTGGGATTTGATAAGATTGCAGAGAAGGTAAAGAGGCCCCTCAAAGGTCTGAGGGTGGCACCATATTACGGCTGTCTTCTTCTCCGTCCAGATGAAATCGCCATTGATGATCGTGAGGATCCCCACATACTTGAAGAGCTCCTTGAGATA
>JALSPD010000146.1 GCA_026986135.1 DHVE2 group archaeon | reverse complement strand
AAATGCAGTTGATGAGGCAAAAGCAAAATTGGAATCTTACGGTGTTCATGATATAAAATCCGATGTTCTTGAGGGGTTGCCTTCAAAGGAGATCGTACACTATGCAAAATCTCATGAAATTGATCTTATAGCCATTCGTGTGTACAGTAGAAAACATACCGCATCTGCACACAGACTTGGATCCACGGTACGCAATGTGCTAAGAAAGAGCACCATTCCAGTGCTTACTGTGGCGGAAGAATGCAACAAAATACCACCCAAAAAACTTCTTCTTCTCACAGATGGCACTGGTAAAAGCAAGATGGCAGAGAATTTTGCCATACTTATGGCCTCATCATACAGGATGGATATTCGCGTTCTGTTTCTAATGGAAGGTAATTATGACAATGCTCAGGCTGAAAAGATCATGAAGAATCTTGAGTGGAAGGCCGAATTCTGGGGTGTCAAAATTGGCGGAGAAATCGTTGAAAAAAGTATGAATGATGTAATAAGGGATATAAGCGCCAGCGATCTTGTGATAATGGGTGTTGGTAAGAGGCGTTTTATTGGATGCAAGATCGGGCACATGGCCCAGTACATTGCCACGCACTCTCCCGTTCCGGTGATATTTGTTGGAAAAAGCAGGGAGAAGAGGTGGTCAAAACGGATATTGTCCAGATAACCACACTGGTTATTTTCATATTTTCATACATCTTGATCTTCAGTGGGAAATTTGACAGGACCACCGCAGCGCTTATTGGTGTCATTGTGATGTTATCTGCAGGATACGTGTTTCATTTCATGACCTTTGAGGATCTGCTATATCATATTGACTGGGAGGTGATCATTCTACTTTTTGGAATGATGACTTTTGTTGGAGAGCTTGCAAGAACGGGATTCTTTAAGTATCTGGGCGTTAAAACTCTAAAACTCTCAAAAGGTAATCTATGGCTTATGTTCTTTTATTTAACCATGATGACTGCCGTGGTATCAATGTTTATAGACAACGTGACCACGGTTTTGCTCATGATCCCACTAACGGTAGAGGCTGCTGAGATTATGGGTATAAATCCCGTACCACTTATCCTTGGAGAGGCAGTTTTTTCCAATGTGGGTGGTACAGCAACTTTAATTGGAGATCCCCCCAATATACTGGTGGGTATCGCTGCGCATTTGCCATTTGTGTCATTCATAATAAATCTCTCTATTCCTGTTTTTATGGCAATTGTTGTTTCCCTTGTTCTTTCAAGGGTAATTTACTCTGATTGGTTTAATATGAAGCCTGAAAATATAGAGGCAATTCTTGCGATGGATGAGAGGGAGTACATTGAGGATTACAAACGCATGCGATTTCTGATTTTACTTCTTTTCCTCATGGTTTTATTTTTTGCCACGGAGACAATCACTGGAATACCCATATCTTTTGTTGCTTTAGTTGGAGGTACAATATCTCTTGCAGTTTCAGAATACTCTCCGCAGGAAGTTTTTAAGGCTGTTGAATGGCCCACACTGGTGTTTTTCATAGCTCTCTTTGCTCTGGTGGGGGGTCTTGATGAAACTGGATTGCTTGAAGACATGGCCCATTCCATATCCCAGATCTCAAATAATCCTCTCATAATCGCTCTGATAATACTTTGGGTTTCGGGTATAACTTCTTCGGTTGTGGATAATATACCCATTACAGCAGCTCTAATTCCCGTCGTGGCTAGCTTATCCTCTTTGTATCATTCTTCTGTTCTATGGTGGGCGCTGGTTATGGGTGCGGATATTGGTGGAAACCTTACACCAATTGGATCCTCTGCAGGGGTGATAAGTATAGGTTTATCACGAAAACTCGGGTATGATATAAGCAATAAAGAATGGATAAAAATGGGAAGTGTTACAGGCCTGGCGAGCCTGGTGGTGTGCTCTCTATCCCTCCTTTTCATTTCCTTGGTTTGAGTATTATTCTGGCATCCACTATTTTAAGGCCGTGCTCGTATACCATAACGGGGTTTGCGTCCACTTCCTTTATTGAATCTCTGAAGTCCCAAACAAGCTGGGAAAGTCTGCTTATGGCCTCTGCGAGTGCGGAAAGATCTCTTGGCTTCTCTCCCCTTGCACCTCTGAGTACCTTGTATCCCCTGATCTCTTTTATCATATCCATGGCTTCATCCTCTGAGAAAGGTGCTATCCTGAATGTGACATCCTTGAGAATCTCAACGAATATACCTCCCAATCCAAACATCACGGTGGGTCCAAACTGAGGATCATATGTGCTTCCGATTATTGTCTCGGTACCCCATGGTTCCATGTGCTGCACATAAACGCCGAAAATCTCTGCATTGGGGTCGTAATTTTTGGCGTTTTCAATTATGTCTCTGAAGGCAATGCGCACTTCCTCATCGCTTTTTATGTTTACCTTTACGCCGCCTGCATCACTTTTGTGTATTATCTGTGGAGACACTATTTTCATGACAACTGGGTATTCAACAGCCCGCGCTATTTTAACTGCCTCCTCCTCAGTTTTTGCGAGTTTACCTTTTGGAACCGGTAGTCCATATGCTGCAAACACTTCCTTTGCCTCTGGCTCAGTAAGTACTGTTCTTCCGCAACCCAGAGTCTTGTTAATTATTGCCTCAGCCTTCTCTTTATTTACTTTGTATGGTTTAAATTCAGCGTGCTCTTTTTCAAGATATCTTCCATATGTACGTAGTGCTGCAGCGGCTCTCACAGCAGCGTCAGGACTCTTATAGTATGGTATTCCCTGCTCAATTAGCCACTGCCCAGCTTTGACGCTTCTCTCACCGCCTGTGAAGTTCACCAGAATGGGTTTTTTCACACCGCTTTCTTTTACAGCATTGTATATGCCTTCTGCTATTTTCTGCGGGTCTGTGAATGAGGTCTCACAGTAAAGCACCACAATGCCATCCACCCAATCATGCTTAAGAGCATCCTTTATTGAACCAACATACTGTTCGGTGTCCGCCATACCCGTTAGATCCACAGGGTTTTTCGGGCTTCCGAATTCAGGCATGTGTTTCATCATCAGGAGTTTAAGATCGTCAGGGGCGTCTTTTATGGGTATATCGTACTTCTCTGCGGCATCCGTCGCCAGAACACCCACACCACCGCCATTGGTTATTATGAGTAGGTTATCTCCACGCATTGGCGGTTGAAGGGCAAGGGCCATGGTTTCATCAAAGAGAGCATCAAGGTTCTCGGCCCGTACCACATGTCCCTGCTTGAAAGCTGCATCATATATTTTTGTGCTTCCTGCCAGGCTGCCTGTGTGAGAAGCTGCTGCGGCAGCACCCCTCTGTGATATGCCTGCCTTAAGCGCTATAATTGGCTTTTTGGACATCCTGGCCTTTTCCATGAATTTTCGGCCATCCTTTACGCCCTCCATGTATATTGAGATCACGTTTGTATCCTCGTCCTCATTGAAGTACTCTATGAGATCTCCGAAGTCAAGATCGGCCATATTTCCTATGCTTATCATGTGCGAAATACCCACCTTATCTGTCCATGTTCTGGCATCCATGGCTATAAGAAGGGCACCGCTCTGGGATATCATTGCTGCCTTTCCAGGATAAGGGAGATACGGGCCAAAGGATGCATTTGCCTTAAGGGGATTGTTCATTATACCCACGACATTTGGCCCAAGTATGCGCATCCCATACTTCCTTGCAATGCTGACAACCTGATCTTCAAGATCTTTCCTTCCCACCTCGCTGAATCCAGAAGCTATTATTACAAGACCCTTCACACCTTTTTTCCCGCACTCTTCCGTCACAGCAGGTACGTATTTTGCAGGAACTACTATGAGTGCAAGGTCAACCTCATCTGGTATCTCCTGAATGCTGTGATAACACTTAAGACCCGCAACTTCATCTGCTTTTGGGTTTACAGGATATATTTTCCCTTCGTAACCTGATTCAATTAGATTTTTAACGCACTGGTGTCCTATGGCCTTTGGATCCCTGCTGGCTCCGACGATTGCTATACTTTTGGGCTTAAATATTGGATCAAGTGGATTCATTTTTATTACCTCCTTTTTGTTCTTGCAGGGTAATTGCAATATCCCATAATAACCTTCATATTCGCCAAAAGACGAAATGAGACTCTATGATGGTTAAAGGTTCAGATAATTATAAATATGGAATGTGGGATTATCCAGTGAAATGGAGGATAAAATTGTGCATCTTCGCCTGTCCGAACATCCTGAGATAACCATTGGGGAGGTAGTTGAGATTATGAGGGAACTCGCTAAGAAATATCCCGATAGAGAAATTTTCCTTGATGGCGATGAAAACGCCATATGCTCAAGACCAAAAAAACCTGAAGGCGGTGATTGATTTATTTTCATATGATCTGTCCCAGAAAGAATCCCACAACAACTGCCCCTCCAAGAAGTATTATGGCGATTATTATCCAGAGCATTAACCTCAGGAAGAATTTAAGAATTCCCAGAATGGCCAGTAGTATCAGTATTATTATTGCACAGCACAGCAGATTCATAATTTATTGAACGCATAACCTTTATAAAAAATTTTGGGAGTATTTTTACTCCCAGATGTATACTTCGGGAACAGTGGCTGCGTAGCTCTCTCCGAATATGTACACGTCATCCAGGAAAACGCCATGTGGGTCGTTGGGATACGAAGGATCCCATGTCTGGGTTGAAGATGCATTTGTTACTATTCTGAACCTGAGCATTATTGTTTCTCCTGCCCAGCCGCTAAGATCGCAGTTAATACGCAACAGTGTGCTCGCAGCAACCCATCCATAGGCATTGGTTGCACCACTATCAAGTTTTCCTGCATATCCTCCATGGCCACTTGAGCCCCAGCCTATCCTTACTCCGTAGGTTATGGATTTCCATGTAATTCCATTATCACTGCTTACCTCCACTCTCACCGTCGCAGGAGGAAGTCCTGCAGAAGGATCAAGGTTGAAGCGAATCCAGAATTCCAATGTGGCATTTCTTGCAGATGTCATGTCAATGAGTTTCGTTTGAAGTGATGCATCCACTCCTGTTGGAAGATTACCTGAAGAGTCGTGATAAACCCAGGCGTAATTTCCTGAGTGTGCATTATCTCCAGCAGAAGTCATGTTCTGGAGGGTCCATAGATCATGGCTGTTATCATTGCTTACGGAAATCTTCACATCATCTATGTACCAACCCATCTCAGGATTCCACCCGTTAGCCTGAGATAGTCCACCGTACTGTGCGAAAATAAACACTATTCTTATCTCACTGAACACACTTATGTATGGTGTTAGATCCGCTTCTACAAATCTCCAGGAGAAAGTTCCACCGCCACTTCTTCCATTGAAGCACCAGTAGGGGTGATTTCCGTACATATCTATTAATCCCGTAGAGCCATCAATCCCACCAGATGTATAATCCTTGTTTACTTCATCAATCAGCAGGTTTCCAGTGTATGGTTGCATTGGTTTTATATACACTCTATGATCTTTGTCCCAGCTCCAGGATGATTCTCCAGATTTTTTGCCCCACAGGTAAATTATGCCTCCGTTGGTTCCTTCAGTCATCCAGTACTTGGTCCAGAAGGAGAGCATTGTTGTGCCTCTTCCAGAAATTGTAACGGGTGGAGTCACAAGGAAACGATATCTCATCTGTTGGATGTCGTAAGTAGCGGAGCCACCGCCACTGCCACCTCCACTGCTTGAAGGTGTATAGTCAACACTGATGGTTATATCATCAACCCACCATATCTCGTCGTAGTTCACATCAAATATGAATCTTATGTAAAATACACTTGCTGAACCCACATACGAAGTTATGTCATAGTGCCTGTCTGTTGGACCTCCACTACCTGTATAATGTGCAATATTATGCCAGTTTGAAGCATCCGTACTCACTTGCACATAGAAATTGTCAGAGGATTCGGCTTTGTATCTTCTCTCTTTGAATGCTAAAGTAATTGAGTTTATAGTTCCTGATATTGTGTTAAGATGAACCTCATGGTATATGTTGGCGTATCTATATCCTCCATTGTAATGAGGTCCATATAACTCTGCGTTGTATGTGCCATCAATTGAGTACCAGCTTACTATAGCAGTGCCAGAACTGTGATGCCAGCTGCCTGTATACCCTGGTGAGGACCAATCTCCACTTTCAAAATTATCACTAAACACTGTTGCTGTATTTCTGGATTTTGAATTCACCTGATGCTCTTCCGAATCGGCAGCTCTAACGCCACCAGCCTGTGCCTGAAGAGCCTCAACAAAGTGTCTAAATATATCTGAGAGTTGAGATGCATGTGCCTGATCTGTTGTATTATACCAGTTTATTTTTCCTTGGGCGGTCCAGCCCACCCATCTTAGATCACTATCTATCTCACTTTCACTGTTTGCATATATACCTACAGCATCAACGTTCCAGGGCATTCCCATAACACCATATTTGCCACCGTTATCATGATATGGGAATCTTTCAGAGGGGCTATACGGTGATTGCCATCCATACCAATCATAATTGGGGCGTGTCCAGTCGTTTCTTACGGCATAGTAGTCTTTATCGTCCCCAGTATATGGGGCGTGGGTCATACTCCAATCATCTGAGTTGCTCTTACCATCTGTTAGGACTATCATGCCAACAACAGCATTGCTTCTGTAATCATCATCTGAGATGTATGGTGCATCATAGTTTGGATCCATGTACTCTCCTGCAAGGGCAATGGTATCATAAAGTGCTGTGGCTCCATATGCACTAAGAGAATGAACCTTCTGGCTTATTGTCTGCTTGTTTGAATCTGTGCAGTAGGTGAAATGAATGGGCCACCCATTACTTGTCCATGGGTCGTAGCTGAAGGGGAATATGGCAATCCTATCCTGATCAGTGAGTAAATTAAGTACTTCATCAACAGCCTGCTTGGCAGCATCAAGTTTTGTACCATCCATACTTCCAGATACATCTATCACAATTACAAGATCAATGGGTTTTCTTCCAGACTCTCCTTCAACTTCAGGGAGCCAGAACGCAGAGGGTGCAGTGTGCGCATCACCATGGGTAAAAGCCACAACCTTCTGGTCGTTAGTCATATATATACCGTTTCCAAGCACGCTGGACCCTGTTGTTACTTGATAATTATCATCAGTGACTCCACTATAGCTCCAGTCCCAATCCCCGATCACATTGGTATCCACATCCTTGCGAGCGAGGAAATCAAGTGGAGTTTCGCCGTTTATATTCACGAGCGTAGCCTCGTGCTCCCAGTTCCCTGCGCCGTGTTCCATATCGTCCCAGAAGTACCACACCGTTTTGGTCATTATTGCCTCGTTGTTGAACCCGAGCACTTCCCCTAGGCCCGGCGCTGATATTTCGCGCACTTCATTGAGTGGATCGACCACGACGCGTATATGTCTTGCGTGCGACGCGAACATCGGGGTCCAGACGATCTCAATGGTGCTTTCATTGTTTCCTGGCACATACACGCTCTTGCTTCCAATCCACTCAAAATCGTCGTAGAATCTCACGATTGCAGTGGCTCCTGCGCTACCATAGTTATGCACTGTTGCACGAAGCATGTATGAATGCCCTACAATCACCTGTGGCAGCTCGCTCTTTATCTCTATCTCATGCTCGTACACCGCTAGCTCAGGTCTGAGTTCAAGCTGTCCGAACCAGCGCATTGTGTGGAACAGCAGCTGTGCCCTTGCCTGCCTTGCAGGGGCCACGGGCTTGAACTTGTATCTCAGTCCGTATATACCCACGATCTTTGAGTAATCAAACGGTATTATCATTGCTTTTGTGTTAAGCGACGACATCGTGGCCACGCCGTAACCAACATTGCTCATTGCATTGTTCTCCGCATAGTGCTCTTCCAGCACTGCCGGGTCCGTGTTGGTGGCAAGTGGATCTCTGAACAGCCCATAGCTTGGTGTATTTGTGCCTGTTAGCACATCTATGTCCGCGTCGCTTCCTGAAGGTGCGGTTGTATGGATCACATATGCCAGTCCATTG
>JALSPD010000145.1 GCA_026986135.1 DHVE2 group archaeon | reverse complement strand
GAGAGTTGAGAAACGGCCTATTCTACCTCCATCCAGACATTGAAGAGTTTAAACGGAATGTTAAGGTTCGTAAAGATGAGGATTATGAACTGATTGTGATTGATGGAAGAAATGTTATGAGAGGAGGAGAGGAAGACGATAATAAAAAGGGCCACGTTGAGTATCTGCTACTTGCAATTGAAAATCTAAAAAGCAGGGGAGTACCTGAAGACAGAATAATGGTCATAGTGAAGAACGCAGATTTCAACGAAAAAAGGGTGGATAACCTTGAACTTCTTCGTGATCTTGAGAAGAAAGGAATCGTGACCTCAATAAGCTACGTCCATGATGATATGGAGATACTCCGCATAGCACTTGAAGAGCGAAACGCACTTATAATAACCAATGATGATTTCAAAGAGTTCATCGGTGGCAATATAACAGAAGAGGACATAAAGAAGAGAATAATCAAGTACAATTTCAGAGGAAAAAATTTCCATATACAGAAAGAATATCTCCCAAAACTCACAAGATTCATAGATAAATTTAGAAATAAAGAGGAAACTAACTGAGGGGTTTCACACCCAGTTCTGATGCTATTGTGTTTATCTCCTCGTAAACCTTCTTGTATATTGGAATACCCACTTCAAGACGAGTTTTCGCAGTCAAATGTCCCTTCTCGCCGTGAATCCATATCCTCTCAAAATTCGGATGTTTCTTAGCATTTTTAAGCTCGTCGGTCATCTTCTTCATATTCTTCTTGAATTCCTCCGCATCCCCGAATGCGCCCGGATCTATCGCTATGAAGAGATGCCCCACATCGCTGTGCTTCTCGCTTGTACCTCCAACATGCCTGCTCCATGTTGCGCCCACAAGCACACCGCTGAGAATATCCACAAGCACCGCGAGACCGTATCCCTTGTGCCCACCACTCAATTCCTTGAGACCGCCAAGTGGCAGAATCGCTCCTTTGGGACTGAGAATCTCGTTTGGATCATGTATTATCTCACCTGTCTCAGTGCTTATTGCCCATTCTCCAGGCACCGGCTTGTTCTTCCTGCGGTAAACCTCAATCTTTCCGCTGGGCACCACGCTGGTTGCCATGTCCAGAAGGAACGGCTCCTCCTCACCATATATTGGCGCTCCCAGGGCGATGGGATTTGTTCCCACGAATTTCTCCATGGCTCCAGTGTGCGCAACAAGAGGACGTGAAGTGGTCATGCTTATTCCAACAAGCCCCTCCTTGGCCATCTTGTATGCATAGTATCCTGCAATTCCGTAGTGGTTGCTGTTCTTCACACCCACAATACCTATGCCATTCTTCTTTGCCTTCTCAATGGCAAGGCGCATCGCTCTGTATGCGGCAACCTGGCCAAGGGCCTCGTCACCGTCAATCACCGCGTACACAGGCGATTCTTTTACCACCCTGATATCGGGATTTACCTTTACCCCTCCAGATTTTATGCCATCTACATACCTCTTCAATCTCTGCACTCCGTGGCTCTCCACGCCCCTGAGATCAGCCATCACGAGGTTATCGGCTACAATCTCTGCATCCTCCTCTGGAACACCAAGGGCCACAAAAACCTCCTTGACCACGCGGAAAAGCTCGTCTCTGGGCACTCTAACATAATCTTTTTCATCAACCTTAACCTTCTCAAACATAGGGGAGATAACGCGGCTATTTATAAAAAAATTTCCCCGCACCTAACTTTTATTCTTTTGCTTTTTACCCATATCCTGGCGGAGATAGTACGAGGTGTAAATCTCGTGGAATATGAGGTAGAGTGAGTAGACAAGGAGCCATAGCGCAATGATGGGCGGCGCGA
>JALSPD010000144.1 GCA_026986135.1 DHVE2 group archaeon | reverse complement strand
GCTTTACTTCATTTCCTTCTCTTCTCTTGTTGTTCTTCTTATTTATGCGCATGAGTGTAAAGAGCAGGCTGAGATCTTAAGCAAATGGCTTTATCTTATACTGGCAGGATCATTGTTCTTCTTTGCCCTATCTATGAATAAAAGCAATTTCCTTTATATGGTGGGCGCGTATGGGAGTGCAGGTTTCTCACCGATAATATCTTACTTTATCCTCCTGAAATTATTTAAATATAATCCACGGCTGGCGGAGGTATTTGGCTATGAGGGAGAGTAACAAATATGGTGTAAAGAGACCTAAAAGAAGAAAGATCGGGAAGCTCATCTCACCCAACATTGAAGTTGGAAAGAATTATCTAAGGAAGGAAAATGGGGAATATATTAGAGTTATGCTCCCCTACGAATACCCCAAGACGGTGTATTATGGATTTCTGAAAGATTTTGTAAGTTCCAAGTTTCAGACGGACATTGGCATCTATCTGGAGCGGCTGGATGATGACTATGCGTTGCATCTGATACAGAAGGAGTTAAGCGTAGTATTGACGGAGTTATACTCAACGGATCCGACATCATACAAGTATTCAAAGCTGATATTGGAGAAGGAGAGCGGGGAGCAGTTGCGAGATTTGATAAGTGCGAGGGAGACGCACCTATACAGGGCAACATTCACGGTGGCGGTTAAGGGAAAGAATTACGGAGAGGCATCGGAGTTGTATGAGCGGTTGCTTGCACGGTTCAGGGCTATGAATTTCAAGGTTGCTGGGGGCATATATCGGATATGGGAGATATTCAAGCAGACGGTACCTGTGATGGACACGAAGATACCTCATCATAAGGGACGGATTATCCACACCAATGTGGCGATAGCGATGTTCCCGTTTGTTTCTGCGACATTCTCGGTTATGGGGGATAATGCGATTTTATTCGGGCTGAATGCGGTTAATGATACTCCTGTATTTGTGGATAGGTTCATGCTCTCCTCCTACAACATGCTGATATTCGGGAAGACGGGGAGCGGAAAATCGTATTTTGAGAAATTGACGATGGTACGCAGTAAGATGAACGACCCAGGGATGTTAATCTATGCGATAGACCCGCTGGGAGAGAATGGAGCGTTGTTCAGGGCGATGGGAGGAAAGAGCATAAGGATGTGGAATCCCACGGGAGAGGGAGCGATACTCAACCCGCTGGATCCACGGCTGGGGGAGGAGATACATGAGCGTGTGGATGGTGTGATTGCCACATTGAGTACGCTATTCAACATCACGGATGAGGAGGCGGCGTTGCTGGATGTGGTTCTCACGAGGATGTTCAGCGAGAGGAAAGAGGAGTTTGTGATGAGCGATTTGCTGGCGGAGATGGAGAAGATAACGGGTTTAAAGCGGTTGCGTAATGCGATGCGGGTATTTGAGGAGGGTTCGTTATCGTTCCTTAACAGGCGTAGCAACATAGACATCAGCGGGGAGAAGTACATCAATTTTGATTTGAGAGGCACGCCAGACAGGTTCCTGCCGTTTTTCATGTTCATGATAACCTCCTTTGTGTATTCGCAGATACGGAGCGAGAGGAATAAGGGGAGGAAAAAACTGTTCTACATAGACGAGGTGCATCACATCTGGAAGTTCCCAAAGTGTGCAGAGCTGTTAGAGTGGATGGCGAGGCACACGAGACATTACAGGACGAGCATGGTGTTGCTCACGCAGAGTGCCAATGATGGATTCATCAACGAGCATACCCGTGCTATTATGGAAAATACTCAAATCCATCTTTTACTTCACCATGATTATCTGTCTCCTGAGGTGCGAGATTTTTATAAATTTTCCATGCAGGAAGAGAACATGGTGTATTCTGCGCATGGTGGAAAGGGCTATGGTTTTTCCACAGGTTTACTTCGCGTGGACGATGTGAAGGTTCCACTGAAGATAATAGCGTCTAAGGCTGAGGATTATCTCATGCGCACATAGCAGAAGCTTTTTGGGATGGGTCAATGAACCTTAGTGACGCAATCACCATTTATTATTTTAAAATGATTAATATTGTGGAAGCGCCGCCGCCAGGCGTGCGGTTCAACTAAGCGATTTGGTAAGGGTTCGGTACTATGAGCTAATAGAGGCATGGTTTAGGAGCGGACATTGGTGGGAACCGTCCGCCGAAGAGTTATTAGCGTTTTTGGAGGGAGAAATATGAATGAGAGGGAATACATCAAGATGCTTTTTAATGCGGAGATTGACTATGATTATTACAAGCGCAGAGGGAGCTGGGGAAAAGTGAATGGGAATGCGAAGATTGTCATGAGAGAGCAGAACATAGAAATATACATACGTGGAGATGAGCACATTGAAGAAGATGGCACATACATTAAGATATTTGCAGAAGAGGGCACTGTGTACATTGCAAGAGAGATGATTGAGCGATTATCAAATGAGATTAAGGGTGATGTTGTTGAACTGTATTGATATATGTTATGTTATTTTTGGAGTTAATTCATTAATTAATGAATTAATGATTTTGAAAATGAATAAGAATAATACTATTTCTGCAAGCAAGTCAAAAAGATGTGCTTTAAATACTCCCATGGGGGTGGTGGTGTGGTCCGCCCAAAGGTGAAAGATGGGCGAAGCATTCAACTCTACATTTCAAAAGAGCTTCTTGAGCAGATAGAGAGATATAAGGGATCTCTGAGCACATCTGGATTTATTGAAGAGGCAGTTAAGTTTGTAATAGAAGGAAACAGGAGATCAATCAAGCTTGCATCTGAGATGAACGAACTTTTAAAAGAACTTAAAGAGCTGAGGGAGGAAAAGGAAAGATTGGCGAAAGAGAATGAGAGACTAAAAAAGAAGATAGAGAAGCTTGAGGAAGAGATAGAGAAGTGGAGAGCGAAGTGGAAGGGGCAGACAACGCTCAAGAAGTATGAGAAGAAACAAAAGGAACTTACAGCACTGGCAGATAGAATTCTGGATCACATTGAAGAAGGGAAAACGTGGAGAGAGGTGGCAAGGGATGCAGGTTTTGTTCTACCTGCAGATCAAGTTGATATCTTCAATGCACTTTTCAGAAAAAATGGATATGGATTTATTTCTGATATTATAGGTGGGTGGAGGCTTGTTCCAGGGCGCCGCAAGGAAGATGGAATTTTTGGGTACGTTTTCAAGGCGATAAAATCTTCGGGCAGAGCTCAGGCCCTGGGCAAGAAAACTTTCGTAGAGGTGAGCACATGAGGCAGGTAACTTTGTTTGAGATGGAATATTCGGATGAGGAGATCCTAAAACTGGCAAGGGAGAAATATGCAGATGACTGGGCAATACAGCGATGGCTCACACTCTACGAGAAGGGCACGAAGGGTTTAATCCTAAAGAGAAAAGAGAGAATCAAAGGGATACCTGCACATTCTGAGTTTGCAATGCGTGGGTTAAGGAAGGCAATAGAGCTAAGAGAGACGGGGAAAGTTTTCAGGAGAGGAGAGAAATGAAAATCTCTAAGAAGATCATTCTAAAGTATGCAAACGAGCTTTTGAGAAGCAACGGCTCATTTACACAGGTAGAGCTTCACACACATATAGAGAGGAGAATAGGACGGCAGCTCACGGCAAATGAGAAGCGGCGGATAACGATGATACTCAGAAACGAGTATGTGGTGAACAAAGTAGAGAGAGACAGAAACAACAGCTATGCGAGAATTTTCTATTTTTTCTGAATCTGGCTACTCTTTAAATCAACCTACTCATTTTTGAGTAAATGGGCAAAAACCCGGGAGGTGATAATAACGACGAAGAGAACGCATCATAAGAGAAGCAGGAAGAAGAGCAGGAAAAAGAGGAGGCGATGCAGATGAAGAAGGTAATGCTGGCTGGATTTCTGGCGGCGATGTTTTTGGTAATAGCGGGCATATTTGCGGGGATGGCACATGCTCAGAGTATAACGGGAGAGGCAAAGAAGATCTATGTGGATGTGTATGTGGTGGACAGCAAAGGCAATCCTGTGCCCAATGCAACTGTGCAGGTACTGAACAATTTATCCGCAGTTGTAACCTCGCAGATGACTGATAAAAATGGAGAGGTTCTCATAGTCCTGACGAGCAACCTCACACACGGAGCGATAAAGGTAACTGCGGATGGTTATGAGGGACAGACAATAAGCAACATCACACTAAAGTACAACAGCACAGCACCAGTATATGCGAGTTATCTGGTATCACTGGATGGAAATGGGTACATAGACAAGGCAAAGAACATATATGATGAGCACAGGACCGCAGTAATAGCTGGCGGAGTGGTGATATTCTTCCTTCTGGTGCTACTGGTGCTTGGAAAAGGCAAGCGCATCAGGTGGTGATGCCGATGAAGCGCCTTCTTCCTTTTCTTTTTATGTTCATGCTAATAGGCACGGTATTTGCTGCAATGCCCGTGCATGCGGCACGCTCAACTTATACGCTCAAAATCTATGATTCACAGGGCAGGTATCTGGATCCGTGGAATCCAAACATATACAGGTACGCAGCCGTGAGAATTGACAAAGTGGGATATCTGTGGAGCACTCACATAGGTACATACCAGGGCAAGGGAGCAACAAACAACATCAGCTTTTCAACAGATGGAGACAGGATACAGGTAACTTATTTCTGGATGGGTAACCCTGTATGGAACACGGAGGTACCGCTCACCACGAGCGAGTTAAAGGTGCAGATGCCTATCACTCCAGCTGTACCAATCACCACATATCAGACAGAAGCGATAGGGGTAAGTTCAGATCTTCACGAGATAAGCACGAAGTTTTATGATGTGATGTTTGGCACCGGCGAGAATCAGGATCACATACAGGTGAAGATAGGAGGCAACACATACAACATGCCCGTAACCCTTACGCTGAACTATAACAGTAACTCCGACACCAAGCCGTTCCGCTTCCTCGCTCAGAATCCCGATCATCCTGTAGAAGGCGAGGATAAGTTTCTCATCTGGACAACTGCAAAGTACTGGAGCAGCGTGAAGACGGAGAAGGTTGGAGACAACATGCTCCTCGTGGTGTGGACTTACGGATACACTGATGTGGCGGGAGCGTGGAGAGATAAGGTAATAGCGGCGATAGCAGCGGGTGCGGTGATGGGTGCACTAACTGGTCCCGAGGGAGCACTCGCAGGTGGCACGATAGCAGGATGGGCAACAGCAATAGCATGGGCAGTAAATCCTGAGCTGGTGGATCTGAGTGCGCACACAGGTATTGGCGTAGTGGTGGGTCTGTTCACTCCAAGGTATTTCCAGATTCAGGGAGTTGGAGGATTCGGAGCAAACGGCACAAAAGGCACGGTGACAATTTCCAACATTCCGCAGAGTGGCAGGGCAACATGGAGCGGCACATCATACGAGATTTACAGCGAGACAAACACGCTGCAGGTGGGATTTACGAAGGACTGGGGAAGTATTCACAAAAGTGATTTTTACGACATGGAAACATATTCACAAGCAGAGGAGATAATCAGGACATCAAAATTTGGAGGAACAGGGGGGCAAACATCACAAACAGCACATAGCGGACAATATAGTTATTACTTATCCAAAGAATGGGCGGCAATAAAGAACATTATTATTCATGTGCCAAAAGGAGCACAGTTAAAAGTGGATTTTGATGGCTGGATTAGAAAAGGCGGAAGTGGGTATTATTCAATTAATGCCTATGAAGTTAAAGGAGACATCAGCACACAAGAAAACGCAAACAACAACCTAACGGCATGGGGCGGCACTCCTCAAAAATCCTTACCTTCATCCTGGACACATATCCATGAGAGTTTTACTAAGATAGCGGACAGAGATGTAAATATCACCCTCGGTTTTACGACGATAACGGGAAGTGCTTATTTTGATGATTTTCAATTTTCGTGGACAATTATCGGCGGTGGAGCATACCGTTATATCTTTGACACCTCGCAGCAGGACACGACTGGCTCAGTAGTGCGTTACATGTTCGGCACGATTCCGGTGATTGCGCCCTCATCACAGGGAGGTACACCGATTCATAACCGCTACACACTCATTGCGATAGACATGGCACGGCAGGATGGAGCGCTTGCGGTGGATTGGGCATCACGACTTGTTACTCTCTCGCCTGCAAGATTAATGATCAAGAGCGACACATGGACCGAAACCGGATGGCTGCTTGGCACAGACGACAAGGATGGCTTCAAAGATGTGAATTTCACCATTGTAAATCCGAAGTGGTTCGTGTACCGAGTGGATTTCATGACATACTACTACTTCACCACACCAGGCAACTGGACAGTAAAGGGTGATTGGAGCCCGCTGATGGCAAACAACACAACGATATACATTCCAAACTGGTACCCTGGTGGCTGGGATGTGATGAGCTACAACATGCAGGCATGGTGGAACAATCTGCCGCTGTGGTGGAAGATGTTCGTGGCGATTTTGCCGCTGATCATCATCGGCCTGATCCTGCTCATCGTAGCACCGTGGGTAATCGTGGCATTGATCAAGGGAATAGCAATGATATTCAAGGGACTGGTGAAAGGCATTGGAGCAGCAGGCAAAGCACTATCAGGGAGAAAACGCAGGGGGTGATACCCACACATTTTTACATTTTTTGGAGGGAGCAGTATGTGCGATTTTCTTGAAATAATGAAGAAACTGGAAGAATGGGAGGATGAAATTGTGAAGCTCTATACGGAGCATGATGAGGGTGATTGAGATGTTCAAAAAGATAAGAGAGAAATGGAAGCACAGAGAAGGGAGAAGAGACATCACGAAGAGGATCCTGTGGGGTGCGGTTGCTGGAATGCTTGCCACTGCGATAATACTGTTCCTTGCGAGGTGATACTGTGAAGAAGGTAACCCTGCATGTGAATGGGCGCACCTACGAGGTAGGTTCTCTCCAGCAGGCAATCAATATAATCCTTACAGAAGGGAAGAAGGTGATGGAAGATGGTAAGCTATCAGGGAGATGATCTAAATAAGAAATTTGACGAGTGGAAGGTGAAAATCTCCAGAGCTTTCGGGTTTGGTTATCCGCACACGGTTATAGTGCTTCATAGAGGAGAAGATGAGAGATATGTTGAGAATCCGGTGATAGTAGAAGAGAAAGAGCAGGCATTTAGAAAGGAGCTCCTGGAAGAGGATGAGATAAAGGGAGGAAGCAGTAGAAAAATAAATAGAGAAGATGCGGAGAGCTCAGGGAAGCATGTTATCATCAAAAACACACTTCTCAGAGATCCGAAGACAAACGACATGTTTTATGTGCGTGGGGAGGTGAGAAAGTACCTCAAACCTGGGCGCATTGTGGATTATTATCCTGAGGCAGCCATGGCGCTTCTCCTGCCTGCGTTCATAATTTACACGCTGATGCTAATGTGGATGTTTGGAGCTGTGCAGATGGGCACATTTACAATAATGATGATGACCTTTCTGCTTGCCATGCTCTTTTTCCAGGGGCGCTATGTGTACACTGAGGGAAACATACGGGGCATGGATGCAGCGTACAAGGGGCAGATTTCAGCACTTGGATTATATGTGCCCATGTCTGCGGATTTCCTGCATCTTCTCCCACAGGAAGATAAGGATCTGGAGAACGATGCAATACGCAAGCTCCAGGCAGATATAAAGAAGTATGCGGCAGAGAATGCGCTACTCACGGAAGAGGTGCAGAAGATGGCAGATGGCTACACAAAGTCATTCCTCTTGGGATTGAGAATGCGCAAGGGATACATGACGCTGGAAGAGAGGTGGCCGGGCTGGGTGTTTGCAGTTATAGGGCTGATAGTTGGGATAATCCTCGGGATAATGCTCAGTGGTGGTGTTGCGCCAGGTCCAGAGGTGAGAGGGCCATGATAGAGGGCGTGCTCATCTTTGGGATTCTGGCGGCAATCTTTGTTTTTCTCTATTTCAAGCGTGGATTCATGCAGGCGTTGATTGTCACATCCGTGATCACCACTATAGGAATCCTTTTGCTTCCCGATTATGTGATAGCATCATTCTATCTCCGCATAGGTGGCCAGTGGCGGCTTATTATCAT
>JALSPD010000143.1 GCA_026986135.1 DHVE2 group archaeon | reverse complement strand
TTAATAAAGGTAAAATTGAAGTAGGTTACGATGCAGATTTTATCGCGGTGGATTTTTCTGAGATAAGAAGAATAAGGGAAAGAGATTTACACTACAAGTGTGGATGGAGTCCCTATGATGGAATGAACGCCATATTTCCGAGAGATGTTTTTATAAGGGGTGAAAGGGTGATTGGTGATGGGGAACTTGAAGCAGAAAGGCTGGGTAAATTCATAACTTTGCCTCATGAAGGAGAATACGAACCATCTCCCTGAATGCTCTCTCCACGTTATCTCCTGTTTTAGCACTTGTGATGTAATAATTTCTTGCGAATATTTCGGCTGCCCAATTAGCGATATCGTCCTCAGTCATCTTCCATTCAAGATCACTCTTGTTGGCAAGGAGTAGAAGAGGAAGCTCTTTCTCTGCCCCCTCTATTGCAGCAGAAACCCAATCTGGGAGAGATTCAAATGTCTCAGGACGGGTTAAATCTCCAACCACAAAGAGACCATCTGCCCCGTAAAAATACGCAGTCTTTATAATGTTCCTGAATCCGGCATTACCCATCACATCCCACAGGGTGAGATGTGCAGTATCTCCACGGTACGCAACGGTCTTTTTGTAAATGTTTGTGCCAATTGTCATCATGTATTTGTCGGAAAACATATTGTATACGAATCTCTTTATCAGAGAAGTTTTTCCAACCATCGGATCCCCCACCACACAAACCTTGAATTTATAAACGCCCATCAACCTTCACCATTGGCACTAATGGTGCTTCCAATAGATAAATTTTTCCTAGGATAGCATAATAATACGATAAATTTCGGTATTTTCCTAATTGTTTTGAATGGAAACGGTAATCACAATTTTTTTAAATAACCTCACCATGCACCACCTTATGGAAGAGATAGAGTTCTGCACATCCTGCGGCAGAGGACTTGGAGAAGGATCGGTGGTATTTGAGTGTCCCAATTGCGGCACCCTCATCGCAAGATGCGATAGGTGCAGGGAGCAGAGCATCCCTTACAGGTGCCCCAACTGTGGATTTGAAGGCCCATGAGGTGATAAATATGGGTGATGTTCTGATAACCTACAAGATTATGCCTGATGGTGTGGATGTGGATCTGGAAACAATCAAAAATGCGGTAAAGGAAAAACTTGAAGGAATTGCAAAAATCAACGATTTCAGCGAAGAGCCTATAGCATTTGGATTGAAAGCTCTCATAGTGAGGGTAATTGTCAAGGATGAAGGTGGCATAACGGATAAAATTGAAAACATGCTTTCGGAGATAGACAATGTTCAGGGAGTTATGGTTAGCGAGGTTACCCTCATCTGATCTCTTTATCTTATTCTCCCTGCGACAATCCAGGCTCCCCTTCTAAGCTCTACCTTCTCAAACGGTATTTGCCTTTCTTCTGAGATTATCTTCATTATCTTTGGCATGCAAAAAGATCCCTGGCATGAACCCATGGTTGCCATAGTTCTCCTCTTTACCGCCTCAACGGTGGTTGCTCCCCTTCTTACTGCCTCTCGTATTTCCATCTCGCTTATCCCTTCGCAATCACATATTACCCTGCCGCCAACAGGGTATGGCTTTCGCACAGCAATCCATCGGTCTCGTAATTTAAGTGAGTAGCGTTCTCGTGCAATCTCTGAAACATATTCAGCTATTGCAGGTGCCGCTGTAAGACCTGGTGATCTCATACCAATCAGATTCCAGAAATTATCATGGAAGGTCATTATAAAATCACGCTGTGGAGTCTCGGCTCTAAGTCCTGCGAACTGTCTTATGCTTTTTGACCGTGGGGGTATGCCTGGAACAATCCTCTTTGCA
>JALSPD010000142.1 GCA_026986135.1 DHVE2 group archaeon | reverse complement strand
TGGGTTTGCAGCAATATGATAAACAACATCAACGCCCTCCATTTCTTTTGTAAGAGTTTTAAGATCAAGGAGATCTGCCTTTACAAATTTGAAGTTCTCTTTATCCATATGATGCTTGATAAACTCAATCTTTCCAGAGCTTAGATTATCGTAGACCACCACCTCATGCCCTTCATTCATCAGACGATCTACTATGTGACTTCCGATAAATCCCGCGCCTCCTGTTACCATTATCTTCATTTTTCCCACCTCTTATCCATATCACGGCCACGATAAATACGGCTACAAATATAACGATTCCCATGTACAGAAAGAAAATCTTTGGGAATTTTTCAAACGAGAATATTGCGAAGTAGGTGGCAATGGCAATCAGAGACGATCCTAAGAGTGAGCCTGCCACGATTGAGTAAAATACCTTGTACTTCTCCATACCTAGTATTCTTCCTATTACCGTGGCACTCACGCCGCCAGATCCCTGAAATGGAAAAGCTACAAATAGAGCAATACCTATGTATGCCAATCTGCTTAGATACTTATGTTTTTTCCATTTTTTCTCTCCAATTTCCTCAAGCTTCCTAACATACGTGCCCAGGAATGGTATAACTTTTACTAGATCCCAGTTCCACATCATCCACAGAGCCACGAATGAGTCAACAAAAGCGATGGAGATTGTGGTTATAACTACGCTCCATATCCCGTATTCTGGCTTGAGTAAAAGAACACCCGCAGGAACCATGCTCTCTTTTCCTGCAGGTGGTATTAAGTAGAGAAATATTATCGCAATAAAAGCCATGTTTTTCGGTGCTTTCAGGAAATAATATATAAAAAGAAGATATATGCCATATACAGCCCACGGAAATATAAAGTAGAATAGAGTTTTCCAGGATTTAAGTTGCTTAGCAAATTCTTTTGCCATCAAAATTTCTTCTTCCAATCTTTTTTTAAACTTCATTTTTTCACCACTATTGCAAAGTGATCCTTCTGGAATTTTGAAATGTTTAGCACCTCTATAATCTTATACCCATTCTCCTTTAACTTGGAAATGGTGTTTTGGAGTATGCTCTTTGGTTTTTTTCTCATATCAATTGTTCTTGTTTTGAGCATAAGAAAGCCGTAATGTGGGGAAAAATACTCCATATTATTTACAAATATTGACACCTGGTCTCTCTGCGACACATCCTGATATATTATATCTGGTTTTCTTACGAAGAGGGATAGGTTTCTTACGTTTCTCGCATCATCAAGAATTGGTATTATGTTATCCTTTTCCTCTGCTAGGTTTAGGAGAGATTTCATTGAAATAGGAGAGATTTCCACAGCCCATATTAGCTTTGATACATCTGCCAGGTGGCTTACTGTGGTGCCCGTAGATGCGCCCAGATATAGTACCTTTGAGTTCTTAAAAGGAAAAGTCTTAATATTCAATTTCATGGTTGCTGCGAGTTTGCTCCTAAATGGGTTCCATAAGTGATAGTACTTATCAGAAATTTTTATTACTTTTTCCCCATAAATACTTTTACCTGAATTTGACCGTGTATAATAATTTCTTCCATCTGTGTAAACACCTCTATATTTTGATTCTTTCATCACGTTTGTATTGTGGATCTATATTTAAATTTTTGCGGATCTGTATTTACCTCGCTACCCTTTCTTGTTTTTAGAGGCGAAAGAATGCATATGATTCATTTTAAACTCAAATGATCTCATGTTTTACAGAACTCCCCAATCTTTTATATTCTGATTTAAGAAGAAGTGAATTTGGTGGGTTAAATTTTCCTGATGGTTCGTAAATCTAGAAATGATAAATTTTATGTCATCTATTGCATTAATCCCTGTATGCAAACGGGCTTTGAGA
>JALSPD010000141.1 GCA_026986135.1 DHVE2 group archaeon | reverse complement strand
GCCGCGTACTTCACAGCGTCAAATATCCCCTCTATGTCATCCGGTACGGGGAGAACAAAGCACGCGCTGAGCTGCCCCAGCCGAGTGTTTGAGTTCATGAGGGTTGGGGAATTTGGTAAAAAAAAGCGGTTTACCATTATGCTGTAGAACTCCCTTATCACATTTTCAATGGTATCCCATCTGGATTTCATTATGTCAATAAGATCCGAAAAACTAACTTTCATGTGTCCCTCACGGCTTAAATTTCTGAATGCTCTTTTTAGCATATTCAATTCGTGCTCACTTAACTTTAATCTGCCTGTATCTCCCGAGAAACTGGAATTTCTAATCTTCTGTTTTCCACTGGGATCATATACCTCATCCATATAAAGGGCATCTACCAGAGCAATGTATCTGGCGGTCCTGTAAAACATACCACGTGGTGTTTCAATTATGTTTCCATTTTTATCTCTCAAAAGATATCTTTCTTCCAGAACTCTTATCGCGTTAATTGTGAGTTTCAGGTCATCTTCAATACCCAACAATTTTTTTTCTTCACGTATTTTCTTTCTTTTCTCACGATAGAGTATGTATGCCCTTGCTGTGGTGGAATAACCATGATCCATAAGAACTTCCTCAACAATGTCTTGAATTTCTTCCACGGAAGGTATATTGATCCTGGATATCCTTGTTTCAACAACATCTGCCAGTTTTTCTGCCACCGCCTCGGGATCTTCTACCTCTTTTGTTTCCTCAAAAGCCTTTTTTATTGCATTCACTATCTTCTTTTTGTCGTATATTACATAATCTCCACTTCTCTTTCTGATTAGAATCGGCATCAACGCAATATCGTAGAATAAGATAAAAAACTATCTGTTGTATCTTCGTTCATACTCTGCAATTATCTCGTATGCAGCCACCCATGCCATCAGTGTATCCTCACTTATGGATATTTTCCTATCCACAAACTCCACATTGCTTAGAAAGTCTCCCGATGGAAATCCGCCTATTATTATGGTTATATCTTCTGGAAGGTCTATGTTTCCTGGAGATGTGCGTTTCCCTTTCTCAGACAAAAGAATGCTGGGAGCACCAATGCTTTTAACCAGGGATAGGAGGGACATTTTTTCAATCCATAACAGAGGCTGTTCTGAATTTGGAACTGCTCCATTATGGAATAAATTCTCCATAAGTCCCACGAATCTGGGATAGGACTTTGGCAATCTGGTTTCTGGTTTTATAAAAATGACATCGTTATTGCGGGTATGCACATATACTCTGAGCAGCCCCTGTTTATTCAGGATGGATTCCTGTGCATTCATGAGAAAAAAATGGACGATATCAGGCCTTCCTCTCCTTTCAGCCTCTGAACCGTATTTGCTCCTTATGGCCTGATGATGATATGTTGCATCAAGAATCATATTTGATGGCCTTTTTTTCCTGCTTTTTGCATGTTTAACCACCGCTGGGTGACCCTGTATGGCCTGAGGGACCGGCTCCAGCTCAGAATCAGCAAGTATTAGATGCATCATCCGAATATTGCCCCCATCCCAAGAGAGGCTGCATCTTCGGCCTCTTTTATTTTTCTGTAAACTTCTTCTGATTCCTTGCCTTCAAGTACATTATGTTTTGCAATTTCTCTGGCCCTTAATATTCCTTCTTCGCTTCCCTCTACCAGTACATATATTGCATCATCCATGTCAAGGGATTTTCCATCCTTTTTTATTACCGTTTGACGCGAGACCACATCGTCTTTGAATAGCTCCTCTATTTCTTTCGCTCCTTTTTCAAATTTGAATACTACGTACATAGAGGTTCACCCGACGGCTGGATATTGTGATGATTACTTAAACCTTTTTCTGCTTAATACATATACA
>JALSPD010000140.1 GCA_026986135.1 DHVE2 group archaeon | reverse complement strand
CACCCACGGCCACGTTATCAAATATTCCAAGGGAAAAACCCAGCGAATATGCATAATCCATCAGTTCACGGGAAAATTTCATGCGGATTCCAGATGATCCGAAGAATTTCATAGGTGAAAATAGAAATAAATATAAAAAACCATGCCACATTATTCAACTGTAACACTCTTTGCAAGATTTTTGGGTTTATCAATCTCCCTACCAAGAATATCAGCGGTATGATATGCAAGAAGCTGCAGGGCCACACTCGCAGGGAAAACAAACAGCTCTGCTGGAATTGATGGTAGTTTTATTATGACGTCCACATACTTGTCCACATCATTAGTTGTTGTGATCGCAATCACCCTTGCACCCCTGGCACTAACCTCTTTGATGTTGCCTATCATCTTGCTGTATGTCTCGTCCTCGGGCACAAGTGCAATCACAGGTATACCCTGATCAATAAGTGCAAGTGGTCCATGCTTTAGCTCCCCTGCGGGATACGCTTCAGCATGGATATATGATATCTCCTTCATCTTAAGGGCGCCCTCCATCGCAACAGGATAATTCAAGTTCCTCCCCATGTAAAACATATGCTGGGCACCTGCCACACTTTCACTAATTTTTCTTATCTTCTCACTCATCTCAAGAACTCTCTCTATTTTACCTGGCAGCATATGCAATTTTCTTATTTTATCTCGATATTCGGAGTCGCTCATTCCATTTCTCATTCTTGCAAGATAATAGGTGAGACCATACAAAGTAAGAACCTGAGATATGAATGTCTTGGTGGCTGCCACACTGATTTCTGGCCCTGCTGACGTGTATATTACATTATCCACTATATTTGTGATGGAGCTGCCGAGCACATTTGTTATCGCAAGGGTTTGATGACCCATTCTTTTAGCTATTCTGGCGGCAGCAAGAGTATCTGCAGTTTCACCACTCTGGGTTATAAGAATCACCAGGGGATTTTCCTTGATTCTGGGTCGGTATCTGTACTCTGAAGCATAATGTACTTCCACGGGTATATGGAGATATTTTTCCAGCATATATTTTGCAACATAGCCCGCATGGAAAGAAGTTCCACAGGCAACAATATTTATTCTATCAAACTCCAGAGAAATATCTATGTCCTGCGATATGAAGCCGTGTAGTGTTTGCTCAATGGCCAGAGGCTCCTCAAATATCTCCTTCAGCATAAAATGCTTATATCCAGCCTTCTCTGCCGCCTCCGGAGTCCAGTTTACAGTTATCGGTTCCCTTACTATGGGCTTCCCTGAAAAATCATAGAGTTCCACATAGTCATCCGTTATCTTACATATCTCTCCATCCTTAAGTTGTATTACACGATTTGTATATTCAAGAAATGCAGGTATATCCGATGCTACAAAATTCTCATGATCACCAACACCAATAACAAGAGGACTTTCCATCTTTGCACCCAAAACCATCCTATCTCCCTTGTGAATAGCCACTATTGCATATGATCCCCGAAGCATATTGACAACCTCTATAAATGCTGCTAAAAAATCACCATCGTATTTCTCTTCAAGAAGATGTGCTATAACCTCGCTATCGGTTTCCGAGGAGAAGGTATGGTTCTTTTCTAGCTGTTCTTTTAATTCCATATAATTCTCAATGATTCCATTATGTACCACCGCGAAATCCCCTTTGCAATCTAAAAATGGATGAGCATTCTCATCACTTGGCCTCCCATGGGTTGCCCAGCGGGTGTGCCCGATACCCAATGTGCCTGAAAAATCTATTTTTAGGGATTCCACAAAGCCCTTTCTTTTAGCAACCTTTATCTCACCATCCATTATGGCTACACCCACAGAATCGTAACCCCTGTATTCAAGCTTTTTTAGTGAGCTAAGAAGTAT